>NZ_CAWUDP010000030.1:0-99125 GCF_963920835.1 Scytonema sp. PCC 10023 | reverse complement strand
GCTCCCTATGAAGAAAGAAGTAAATGTCTAGACAAGTCTAGAATTTATATAGCAGCAAAGTACATTGTCACCGACGATAACGATCTGCTGGTGCTTAACCCATTTCGTGATGTGAAGATAGTCACAGTAGAAGAGTTTTTGAGAGCAGTTAGGCTTGAGTAATCTTTCACAGCGGCACAATAACGTTTGAATCCGGTTGGAATACGCGATCGCTTACTGGCTAGACAAAGTCAGCACGGGTAATTCAAAATGGTACAATTCCTGGCTGATCAAAATTTCAACGGATTTCCAAGAAATAAATTATTCATCTTGTGGGGTGGGCGTCGGGTTCCGCCCTCGGAACGCATGATGAGGTTTCTTAACTGCGTCGGTACTTCGGTCCCATAACAAGTCGCCACATGAGAATTACTGATGCAAAATTTTTTATCTTGTCATTCCATAGTTTTTATGATTGACTGTCCTTTGTCCCTAGTCATGTGTTCTGTGATGAATGACTAAGGACTAATGACTAAGGACTCATAACTCATGACTCATACTCTAGATTTTATTAGCGTACCTCCAAAAACAAACCAACCACCTAAGGGTTTAATTGTGATTTTGCACGGTTGGGGTGCAAATGCTAAAGATGTGGCATATTTGTTGCCGTATTTTAATTTGCCGGATTATCAGTTCCTGTTTCCCAATGCACCTTTTCCTTATCCCTATTCTGCTATTGGTAGAGCATGGTATGACCTCACCGTGGAAAATATGTATCAAGGATTAACAGAAAGTCGGCAACTGCTAACAGATTGGTTGCAATCTTTAGAGAGTAGCACTGGTGTACCTTTATCGCGGACAATTTTGAGCGGATTTTCTCAAGGTGGGGCTATGACTTTAGATATAGGATTAAAGTTACCCTTCGCTGGTTTAGTTTCTTTGAGTGGATATTTACATCCTGGTGCAGGAAATGTAGAAACCCAAAATTTGGCGTCTCTACCACCGGTTTTAATCATGCATGGTAGACAAGATACAGTTGTGCCATTGCAAGCAGCTGTTTTAGCACGGGAAACTCTTGAATCTTTGGGGGCTACGGTACAATACTATGAGTTTGATATGGGTCATGAAATTCGACCCGAAATGCTAGAGTTGTTAAGGAATTTTGTTGTTGCCAATGCATAAATACTAAGAATCTGTCTTTTGTTTAAACATGATTCAGTCTAAATTGCAAAATTTTTACACAGTTCGATAGAAATCCGGAAAAATTTCACGAAATTATTGCTTGCAAGTGAGTAATATATATTGGGTGGGTGCGCTCGACGCAACTCAACCCATGCTGGATGCGAATGCTGCAAAAGGGAGGGGCGAGGATAATGAAAACTCTAAGCATTTCTAAGACAGAAATTGCTGTCATGACTCCACAAGAGGTGGAAATGTTAGCTGTACGTCTGGAGCAAGATAATTACAGTAATGCTTTTGAGGGTTTGAATGATTGGCATTTACTGCGAGCGATCGCGTTTCAGCGTCCAGAGTTAGTTGAACCATACATCCACCTTTTAGATTTGGAACCCTACGATGAGGCGTAGATGTTTCCTAGTAGACGAGTTCTAATTGCAGTAGGCGGCGGCATCGCCGCCTATAAAATCTGTGAGGTTATTTCCACTTTGTTTAAAATGGGAGTGGAAGTAAGAGTCGTTCTCACGCGTTCGGCACAACAATTTATTACGCCTTTAACTTTGGCGACGCTTTCCCGCCATCCAGCTTATACAGATGAAAATTTTTGGCAACCAACTCACTCGCGTCCATTGCATATTGACTTAGGTGAGTGGGCAGATTTAATTGTTATTGCACCTCTAACAGCAAATACATTAGCAAAGTTAGCCTACGGTATGGCGGACAATTTGCTCACAAATACTGTTTTGGCTTCGACTTGTCCCGTGCTGCTAGCGCCAGCCATGAACACTGATATGTGGGAACAGCAGGCGGTGCAGCGCAATTGGCAACAGCTATTGACAGATAGGCGATTTCATGGGATGAATACGGGCTCGGGGTTGTTGGCGTGCGATCGCGTCGGTGCTGGTAGGATGGCAGAACCCCTGGAGATTATTGCTTACGTTCAATCGTTGTTACACACCACAGGTAAGCGAGATTTGCTAGGTAAGCGGGTGTTGATTAGTGCTGGAGGAACGCGAGAGCATCTTGATCCAGTCAGGTTTATCGGCAATCCTTCCACAGGGAAAATGGGGTTAGCTTTAGCACAAGCTGCACTGCATCGAGGAGCAAGCGTGACATTGGTACACACTCCAGCGAGTTGGGATGTCCCTTTGGGAGTGCAAGCAATTCCTGTTGTCAGTGCTGAAGAAATGCGAACCAGCATGGTGCAGAATCTACCGAGTGCGGATGTGATTGTTATGTCGGCAGCAGTAGCGGATGTGAAGCCACGGGAGTATAGTAACGAGAAGTTGGCAAAGAAATCGCTGCCGCAAGCCTTACCCCTAGAACCTGTACCAGATATCGTTGCCGAATTGGCACAACTCAAACAACCGCATCAGCGTTTAATTGGGTTTGCTGCACAGACAGGGGATATTGTCACACCAGCATTAGAGAAATTGCACAGAAAAAATCTGGATGCCATTGTTGCTAATCCTATAGATGAACCGAATAGCGGTTTTGGCAGTGATAATAATCAAGCGATATTTTTGGATAAGCAAGGACAAAAGATAGAAATTCCCCCTTGTTCCAAATTACAAATGGCTCATCATATTTTTGATTTGTTGGGAAATAAATAAAGTAGTAGCGTTCAAGAGAGTTTAATCAAGTCTTGGGCGTTTGGAGATAGCTGCAACAGCCAGATCTAGTGTGTCTTTAGGAAGATTCTGTGAACTTTTCCTTGTGTTTGAATTGGCTCACAGCTATATGTACTAAAGCAATAGCTGGCATACAAGGAGAAAAGATGTCAGAAAGTACGTCAAATTCAGAAATGCTATACCGAGTTCTCGGTAGCACAGGAGAGAGGGTTTCCGCGATCGGACTGGGTGGTTGGCACATCGGCTTGAAGTACGTTGATGAGCAACTGGGCATACGTATTGTTCGTACAGCGATTGATCGTGGCATCACCTTTATGGATAACTGTTGGGATTATAACGATGGAGTGAGCGAGATTCGCATGGGGAAAGCCCTCCGCGATGGCTACCGAGACAAAGTATTCCTGATGACGAAAATCGACGGTCGCTCCAAGAAAGAAGCAGCAAGACAGATAGACGAATCACTTCAACGCTTGCAAGTAGATTACATCGATCTCGTTCAGCACCACGAAATCCTCCGACACGAAGACCCGCATCGAGTTTTCGACGAAGAAGGGGCAAATGCCGCTTTCATTGAGGCGCGGGAAGCTGGTAAGCTCCGATACATTGGCTTCACCGGGCATAAAGACCCCTATGTTCATCTGCATATGCTTGAAGTTGCAGGCGATCGCGCGTTTAAGTTTGATACAGTGCAGATGCCGCTGAATGTGATGGATGCGCACTACCGCAGTTTCGCAAAGCTGGTTCTGCCAGAACTAGTCAAACAAAACATCGGCATTCTTGGGATGAAAAGCTTGGCAAACGGTATTCTTTTACGGTCAAATACTGTAACGGCAATTGAGTGTCTACACTATGCCCTGAATCTGCCCACATCAGTTGTAATTACGGGAATTGACAGCATGGAGATTCTCGATCAGGCGTTTGAAGCCGTGCGGACGTTCCAGCCGATGAACGAGCAGCAGGTGCAAGCATTGTTAGCAAAAACGGCTTTATCAGCATCACGCGGCGAATTTGAGCCATTCAAAACCTCATCAATTTTCGACGGTACTGCCCAAAATCCAGATTGGCTTGGAGAAGAGCCACAGCGCCTCCAGCAATTGATGCCAACATGATCAACAAAGCAGATCGCATTGATTGATGCTGTACTCTGGGCTAACGCATCCTACAAGATTGGCGATTGCGCAAAGCGCACCTGGAGGAGGCAATCGCGCAAACCCGAGTGCGTGTGCTCTGCCCTTAGCGCTCGCTGGAAACGATGGCGCTTGTCTTCCTCAGAACGTATCTTAGCCTGCACTTGGCTAAGGCTACGACTCATCGGCTTTAGGAATTGCCAAGTCCTGGGGTCGCACAATTGTAATGGCTGATGTGACTGCAAAATCGCTCGGATTAAAAGTTAGAAGATGTGTAATCTCATGTGCAAGCATAGTTGCAACAATACGAACATCATGGGTACGCTTACCCATGACTCCGTTGACTGTGACCAACTCTAACCAATTTGGAAAAATTTGTGATGATTCCTCTAGCAAGGGAAAACGATTGAGAAGCTGATCTATGGTGCTTCTCACGTGCTTTACAGCCCACCCTAGACCGTTCACTTCAACTGGTCGGGTAGCAACAACCCACAGTTCAACAAGCACTTGTGCTGTCAGGAAACATTCGTCTCCTTGTGTCAGTAAATAAGATATTGAATCTCTTGCAAGGCTATGCTGTATATCGGAGGGGTTGCAGAAACGCAAAACAACATTGGTATCAAGCAGGTATTTGGTCATTCCTCATAAATGCTTTCGCGGCTGAAGGCTTCATCAGAAAGGCTCACATTGGTTTTAGGAAGCTGAGAAACCCACTCGCGAAATTCCTTAGCCCGTTCCACTGGGGTTGTCCTTTGCCAAAAAGGAGTAGATGATTCGATTTGCTTAGCTTGAAACTCAATAAAGGCAATAAAATCAGCAATCTTCTTGAGTTGCTCCTCGTTCAGCTTGTCTAGTTCTTGCTTGAGCTTTTCTCGCAGCATAATCAATGGTTGTGCGAAAGCAGTTTTCTTCTATCGTAACCGATACAACTTCTTAACCAAGTATTTCAGTTGAAGCAGCATGTACGTTCCAGCCAATGAACGATCCTCTGGTGCGATCGCTCTTAGCAAAAACGGCTTTATCAGCATCACGCGGAGAGTTTGAGCCATTTAAAACCTCATCAATTTTTGACAGCACAGCCCAAAATCCAGATTGGCTGGGAAAGGAGCCACAGCGCATCCAGCAATTGATGCCAACATGAGCAAGAGAGCAGATCGGATTGATTGATGCTGTACTCTGGGCTAACGCATCCTACAAGATTGGCGATTGCGCAAAGCGCACCTGGAGGAGGCAATCGCGCTAATCCGTTGCTGGGCTGCTGTCCAGAACCGAAATCTTATTATTATTCATACGAAATGTAAAAATCATCTATAGCGTCACGAATCAAATCAATTGGATTTTGATTGGCTGCTTTGAGTTGAAGTAATTCAATCAAATGGTTGTCATCGAAAAGCAAAATAACTTTCTTTTCTTGTGAATAAATGCTATTTTGCATCCTGTAAGCATTACAATCGGCTCCCTTTCTGCTAAAAACGATACCAAGTCTTCCAATGGTTTCTTTCAAGTAATTTCTAGTTTGATTTACCTCATCTTTACTACATGGCTCGGTATAGTTTTTAAATTCGCAAAGTAGAAACCTAGAATCAAAATCTTTACATATTTTCGCCCATCCAATATCTGTATCTGCATCTCTTAGTGAGAAAAGTGCATCACGTCTTTCAAGCCCATTCAAAGTACGAGGCTGCCGCTTTGGGAATTTAAGGGGAGGAACGAAAACTTCAGTCAAGATTTCCGTGCAAATATCTTCAAAATCTTTCCATCCTTTCATTCCTGGAGGGCAATTCGACAAACGCTGTATCAGCGAAGAAGATGCCTGACTTTTAGCAGTAGATAAACTTAATGGGAAACCAGAGATAATTTGTTGATATTTTGCTTCTAGTTCTGGAAACCTTGCCAACAGATTAAGTAGTTTATCTCTGTCCCATATCTCAAGTCTTTTTTCAACGGAAGTATTAAATCTCTGGACATAATCCCAAGCGGAAGAAGTCAGATTACTTGAGGTAACAAGGAGAGCCTTGGCTCCGTGTTTGACATTGAGTATGGCTAATAGTTGTGCAATTGTGCTGGCGTTGACTTTGCTGTTGAGGTAATACTTAGTTTCTACAAGCCACAACTGAGAGATATTTTCACCAATTGGTGACTTTGTACTATAAGAAGCTTGAATATCCACACCCCAGTCCGTATCACCGAGCGTAGTTACATTTTCAAAACCCAAGGCACTCAATAACTCAGAAACTAGTTGCTCGAACTCGAATGCACTTTGGGCTATTGTGCTACTCATAACTTTTCAAACATGCTTGTCCAAGACAATATAGCGTTTCCTAAGCAACTGAGGTACACCCAAATCTTTCAGCATCATCGGCGGCAGATATCGCTCCAACGAAGCCAGAAGTTGCCAATCGTCCCGTGCAGGCGTCTATTATGCCGCATACCTCAACAACAGTACAAAATTACTAAAATGAGCGACCTTATCAAAACCTACGTTACAAAACACAGAACAAGCACCTTAGCAATTGATGCCAGCATTAATGACTCACGGCAAAAGCGGCAGGAAAGCAACCTCTGGCAGCGACGATTCTGGGAGGATTGGATTCGCGATCAGGCAGACTTTGTCCAGCATTGTGATTACATCCATTACAATCCAGTTAAACATGGATTGTGTTCTGCACCTAGTAAATGGGCATATTCCAGTTTTCATCGCTTTGTTGCACAGGGCATCTATGCGGCAGATTGGGGAGAGATGCAAGCACCGGAAATCGCAATAAATATTGAGGATGGGTGAGCGAGTTGGTTTGATAAATGCTGTACTCAAAGGCTAACGCATCCTACGCGACCGAAAAATATGTTCTGTTGGCTGACTGTTGGAACTTTGATCAGATTGCCACATTATGCCACATTAGAGTCAATTAACTTGAAGCCCCAAGGTTTTAGAGCCGCGATCGCTATTTCTCTATCTACACCTTCATAAACCTCCCATTCGGAGTGCGGATCTTTAGGATGTCCCTCGCTCACATGACCTGCAACTTTGATCACCGGAACGCCCACTAAGCGATCGCGCTCTATGCCTTTTGGGAGTGCTAGTTGAAGTTTGTGACCTACGAACTTCGATGCACTTGAATTAGCTACTGATTCACGGACTAAACAGATATCACCAGCAGTCCCCCAAGTCGTTGGGTAGATGTGGAGGAACGATATATAAAGTTCTGGTTTGATGGATCTTTTTAAAACTTGCATTATCTGTAATCCTTACACGTTTGCTCAAAAATAATACGAGTATTTTCTCTCACTGGCTGCAACTGTTTTAATAAGAGCAACGCCGATGAAAATACCGTTTATCTAAGTGACTGCTGCTATGTACACCTGTTCTTACAATTTTATTATGCGATCGCTCTTACGGTTATGTGTAGGGGTGACGGTTACCATTTCACCAACAAGTATTACAATCTTTCTTTAGTAATTGTGGTAATTAGAAATTATCAATTAGTTAATATGCAACATTTTAAATAAGTCTGAAAAGAAATGCGATTGCGCCGAGCGCAGTGCCCAAAGGGCAATCGCCGTAAGTCCTGCGGACAGGCACTCTCGGCGCGAAGCGTGTCCGACAGGACAAGGCGGGGCTTTGCCCATCGCCTGTTTCCAATGTTTTACCGTAGTTCACGGAAAAATGTCGTTTGGGCGATCGCGATTATTTAGGCTGTTACAGGCTGAGGATTGTTCTGTTGGTTGTGTTGCAGCATACCAGGGTCAATCTCAATATTTAATGCCTGAGCAACGCGCCGACCGTAATCTGCATCAGCCCGGAAGAAGTGACATAGTTGCCGCATTTGGATATCTTGCCGTGCTCCACTCAACGCTCCTGCGATTGCCCCTTGGGCACTGCGCTGCGCGCAATCGCTTGCGCTGTACGATTCTTCTCATCTTCAGAGAAGATCCGCCAGAGATTGCCTGCCTGGGTATAGTCATCCTGATCGCGAGAGTCATAGCGATCGGCAACTACATCACCAAGAGCTAGCCCAGGTTCGCGGTATTGCGGCGCTTCTTTGGGAGCGTTGCTGTCGCTGTTGGGATAATAATTGGGGCTACTGCCGCCGTAACCTGTGGACATAGCACCATCCCGTTGGTAGTGCATCACCGGGCAGCGAGGCTGGTTGACGGGCAACTGCTGGTAGTTTGTGCCGATGCGGTAACGCTGAGCATCAGGATAAGACATCAGTCGCGCCTGTAACACTTTGTCAGGGCTAGGACCAATTCCGGGTACAAATACTGAGGGACTAAACGCAGCTTGTTCTACTTCGGCAAAATAGTTTTCGGGATTGCGGTTTAGCTCCAGAATGCCAATCTCCATCAGCGGATAGTCGCTGTGGGGCCACACCTTAGTGAGGTCGAACGGGTTCCACTGGAAGGTCTTCGCTTGTTCCTCGGTCATCACCTGAACTTTGACTGTCCAACTCGGATACTCGCCCCGTTGAATCGCGTCAAATAGATCCCGCTGGTGGGATTCGCGGTCAATACCGATGAGATTGGCAGACTCTTCTCCGGTGAGATTCTTGATGCCCTGACGGGTCTTGAAATGGAACTTGCACCAGAACCGCTCACCTGCTGCATTCACAAAGGACAAGGTGTGGCTGCCATAGCCGTTCATGTGGCGGTAACTGGCGGGTAGACCGCGATCGCTAAACAGAATTGTAACTTGGTGCAGCGACTCAGGGTTCAGTGACCAAAAATCCCACTGCATATTAGCATCCCGCAGATTAGTTTGGGGATGACGCTTTTGTGTATGAATAAAATTAGCAAACTTATACGGATCGCGGATGAAGAAGACAGGTGTGTTGTTGCCCACCAGATCCCAGTTCCCTTCTTCAGTGTAGAATTTGACGGCAAAACCGCGTACATCGCGCTCAGCATCGGCGGCACCTTTTTCTCCAGCAACAGTGGAGAAACGCAAAAAGACTTCTGTTTGCTTGCCTACTTCTGAGAGAAACTTCGCTTTGGTATATTCAGGAATAGCACGAGTGACGGTGAACGTTCCATATGCACCAGAACCTTTGGCATGAACGACTCGTTCTGGAATCCGCTCTCGATTGAAGTGCTGCATCTGTTCCAAAAGCTGCACATCTTGCATCAACACAGGACCACGCGGACCAGCCGTGATTGAGTTCTGATTATCAAAAATCGGACAACCTGTTGCCGTCGTTAACTTCTTGTCTTCACTCATGCCGACAATGATTCCTTTGATTGAGGTTACGACTCATCCCAACGATGAGATATTTTAAGCGTAGTCGTAATGAGTATGACTTTGCAACTAAGTTTTAGATTTTTTTTAAATTTGAACGGTTCTGAGATGGGTGACGATTTGAACCAGTTGTAAAGTGGCGATGGTGCGGAACACTCGCCGGGGCGCGCCTGGTGGAAGTAATGCTCTGGAGGAGTTACCCTGCATGGCGATCGCCTCAAAGAGGTGGGCGCTCTGCGCCACCGCCCAAGGAGCAGTGGCAAAGCCAATCGCAACCCGCCAGAAAATAAAAAGCTGAGGTACGGCACCGCAGATACCTCAGTGCAACAGTTGGTACAAGTCGGTTGCAAAGTTTTGTTAGTAACTTGTCAAACTACCTAATACTAGATTTAGTTTATTTATTAGTAGTGGTGTACCACTTTTATTCAGCTTTCGTTGCAACGCTAGGAGAGGGTGTAATGTTTAGGTTGACTACTCGTTGGGCTTGGTTCTTAGGAATTGCAACAGGCAGCGCCTTTTCTTTCTGGTGCAATTGCGCTTCTGCTCAAGTCATCCCAGATAGCACTCTACCAAACAATTCTATCGTCAACATCAATGGGAACACCTTCAACATCATAGGCGGAACCCAAGCTGGCGGTAATCTGTTCCATAGTTTCAAGGATTTTTCTATCCGCAATGGCGAAACTGCTTTCTTTAACAATACGGTTGACATTGCGAACATCATTAGTCGTGTCACAGGTGGATCAGTTTCCAATATTGATGGGTTGATCCGCACCTTAGGGACGGCTAACCTATTTCTGATAAACCCGAATGGGATTGTCTTTGGACAAAATGCCAGTTTAAATGTTGGCGGTTCGTTTCTTGCATCCACTGCTAATGCAATTCAATTTGGGAATCAAGGGATTTTCAGTGCAACGAATCCGAATACTCCTCCACTGTTGACGGTCAATCCTTCCGCTTTATTATTCAATCAAATTGCCGCCTCTATTGAAAACAGGTCAAGATCTGACGCAGGATCAGATCCAGCAGGTAATTCTGGATATTTTGGCTTAAAAGTTCCAAATGGTCGAAGTCTACTATTAGTAGGCGGTGACGTAAAGGCTGATGGCGGTGGAATAGTCGCTTTTGGTGGTCGAATCGAATTAGGAGCAGTTGCAGGAGTTGGAACCGTAGGATTAAACCTGGATGAAAACAATCTTAGTTTAAGTTTTCCAGATGCTTTACCTAGAGCTAATGTATCCCTAACAAATGACGCTGGCTTTATTGTGGCTGGTGGCGGAAGTGGCGATATTACCATTACTGCTAAGAACATAAATTTGGATAATAGCTTTCTAGGTGCTGGAATCTTGAGAAATTTGGGTTCAGTTGACACTCAAGCAGGAGATATTACACTCAATGCAACAGAATCAGTTTCTCTAACCAATGCTGGTCAAATCAGTAACAGCACTAGTGGACGGGGGAATGCAGGTAAGATAAAGATTATGGCTGGTGGTACTGTTACTTTTGACGGACGGGACAGCACCGATAGCTTTCCTAGTGCGGCTTTGAGTAGAGTAGGATCTGGAGCTACAGGCAACAGTGGTGGTATTGAAATCACTACAGGCTCTCTTGTGATCGCTAATCGTGCTCAACTAGATAGCAGTACTTATGGAACAGGAAATTCCGGAAATATCGTTATACAGGCGAAAGACCAAGTTTCTTTATTCAACTCGATTATTCTTAGCGAGGTCAGTGAGCGAGGCGGTGTGGGCACCGGAGGTGATATCAACATTACAACAGGTTCTCTTGTGCTTAAGGATGGCTCAGCACTACTTGCTGATACGGAGAACCGGGGGAATGCAGGCAATATAAAAATTGTTGCTCGTGATTCTATCACTTTGGAAGGAGAAGGTCCTAGTGCTGCTAGGCAGAGTAGTCTGATAGTTCCCAATCAAATTACTACAACTGTCGAACCAAATGTAACGGGAGAGGGAGGGAATATCAGTATTTCTACAGGCTCTCTTTCCGTTAAAGATAGAGGATTTATCAGTGCCACTACCTTTGGTAGGGGGAATGCAGGCAATATCGATGTACAGGCATCAGGTTTGGTTTCGCTGGTCAATAGCAACATCCGTAGCCAGGTAAATCCCCAAGCCGTAGGGAAGGGGGGCAACATTCGGGTCAGCGCTAGCGCAGTTACCCTAACTGAAGGAGCGCAGCTGAGTGTTAGCACTTTTGGTCAAGGAGACGCAGGTAGTATAACAATAACTGTTCGGGATACCGTTTCCTTTGATGGTGTCAATAGCAACAATGCTTCCAGCGGTGCCTTTAGCAGAGTGGGCGCAGGATCTGTGGGCAATGGAGGCAGCATTAACATTCAAGCTCAGTCGCTTTCCTTAACCAATGGCGGAAAAGTGGATGCAATTGTAAGTCCAGCTTCCAATACCCTTGCTGGAGGTCAAGGTAGAGGTGGCGATGTGAACATTAATGTTCGTGATGCAGTTACAATCTCTGGCAAAAGTGCAAACGGTATAGAGAGTGGAGTGTTTACTCGCTTAGGTTCTGGGGCAGTAGGCCGTGGCGGCAGTATTAATATCTCCGGTAAATCATTATTTTTAGAGAATGATGCTCAATTGGCTGCCAGTTCCTTTGGTCAGGGAGATGCAGGTGATATAGCCATTACAACTGGGGATTCAATCCGCGTTGACCAAGGATTTATCACCGCTGAAACTGCTTCCGGTAAGGGTGGTGATATCAGACTCCAACCGGGAAATCTATTACTTTTACGCCGTGGTAGCCGCATCTCAGCCACTGCGGGTACTGATAGGGCTGGTGGAGGCGATGGCGGCAACATCAGTATCAATGCTCCCAATGGCTTGATTGTTGCAGTCCCTGGTGAAAACAGTGACATCACCGCTAATGCTTTCACTGGCAAAGGTGGTCAAATCGAGATCAACACATCTGGTCTGTTCGGAATCCAGCCTAGCTTTCAGTTAACGCCAGAAAATAACATCACTGCCTTTTCTGAAAGTGGAATCAGTGGCGAGATAACAATTAATAGAGCCGATGTTGAGCAGAGGTTGGAATCTGTTGAACTGCCCACAGTACTAGCCGATACATCAAACATCATAGACACTAGCTGTGCCGCCTTTGCTGATGGAGAGGGTAATAGCTTTACTGTTACCGGACGCGGTGGTTTGCCTCCCAGCCCTTACGACTTCCTCAGTACTGATGTCGTGTGGTCAGATAATCGTATACCAAATATCGCAACACAACAGCGACGTTCAGAAGGAAGCGCAGCTAAACCAGTGTCTAAAGCTAAAGCTGAAGCTGTACAGATTGTACCTGCTACGGGGTGGGTGTTCGACGGCAAGGGGAATGTTACCCTCATCTCCCATGCTTCCAATTCCAATAACTTGGGATCTACTCCTGCTAGCTGCCAAAACCGATGATTGGGACTTGTTTCCCCCTTCCAACAAAAAAAGTTTTTCCGCTTCCCTCCCCTAAAAGGGGAGGGTTAGGGAGAGGTGGGAAGGGGGCTAGGGGGTTAGGTCCTGTATTTGAGTCAACAGCAGAACCGCTATAATTCAGAAACAATCAAATTACAATTGTCCCTGAAATGCCGATGCACAAGGCTTTGGAATAAATGTGCCTGCGGTTCGGCTTTCTGTTGTTGGATAGGAAGTTTGGCAATATGTTGGACTTGAGAGAACTTTCTTATTTATGCTCCTTAACTATTGCGTCTCGCCAATGGTTTTTGACCCTTTCTAAGAAAGCAAACAGCAGTGCCAAACGCTAACATCCCCAGTATAGAGGTAGGTTCTGGAATCGTTTTTAGAGTTTGGTCTGTACCTTGCCGCACTTTCAGAGTTTGCAATTTCGCACTTGGCGAGTTTGTCGTTGACCGTGATTGAATAGGTATAGCAGAGGGGATCTTACCAGCAATTGCATCATCAATAAATGAGGCATAATTAGACACCCGTGTTGTTGCTGTAAGTTCACCAAAACTGCTGTTGGTTGTCTTATCCAAATCTGTGTGGACTCCGTTTGGGAAAAGAAATGAATCGCTAAAGCTGTAGGAAGCAATACCAGCAACCAAATCATTAATAAATGCAGGTCCACCAGAATCACCGCCAGCTATATTGCCTTCATTGGTTCCCAAGCCTAAATCGTTGATACCAAAGTGAGTGCCAAAAGCATCATTCGCAGATAAGCCACTATCGAAATCAAACAATAATTGACTTCCAGAGATGATGCCTGTAAATCCAGGAATTTGCTGCTGAAACAGCGAACTAGTAATATCAGCCAAGGCATCAAACTTATTTATTGCAGAGTAACCTAGATGGGAAAGATTACTCTGAGTATTTTCTCCTAGGTTTCCGCTACCAATGTAGCCGTATCCTACTTGCGTGAAAATTTTACCGACTTCATCTTGAGCACGATAAATGTCATATTGTTGAGCTTGGCTGGGTGCTGGCGTACTTAGTCGCAAAACAGCAATGTCGTTACCTTTGTAAAAAATACTATCGTACCCAGGATGCACAAAATAGTCAACAACGGGCATTGAGACTGAACCTGTAGGCAATTTGAAAGTTACGTTTGTTTTATTCAAAATACTGGTATTAAATTTACCATTTTTGTCTGTGATGCAGTGGGCTGCTGTGAGAATATGTAAACCCCCTTTTAACAAGGAACCAGTGCAGAGATCAAGTGAAGTATTTATTGGTACAACACCACTAAACTTTCCAGGGGCAACCTGGTAATTTTGTGGATCACCAGCAGTAACTATTGCCCCTGCTAATTCTGCTGTTCCCAAGGTAGAAAGCACCGCCCCAACTACGGCTATTGATTGATGTTTCAAAGTTGCCATGCACATCTGCCTCATCGTTTGGTTTGGTTGTTTTACGTTTCAAGTGTCGCAAATCGCGAAACTAAAAACCTATAAGGGTAACTTCCACCCAAAACCGGAAAATTCTCCAAAATTTACCATGATTTATTTTACTCAAATATTGGTATTATATTGAGTGCAATAAGTGAATCTACCTAAATACTCTCATTTTAATAATTTTTTTTTATTAAATTAACAAAAAAGAATATTTGTTTTTATCGTTATTTTGGCATACAAAGAAAGAAGAGGAATTTTATAGACAAGAGGTGGATTATGCAAGAGCAGATAGATAAACATACCTTTCTCTATCAGAAGCGAAGTTACCACGGTCAGTTCACGCCAGAGGCTCTGGTATTCAACGCTAACTTACAAGAATTTGCAACACGAGTTGGCTACATTTGCAACTTACAGACTCTGGGAAAGCTCTCCCAAGAAGACGCTTACCAGCAAATAAACGCGCTCTGGGAACAGTTACAACACAGCTATGCTGCACTTGGGATTGATTCCAACACAGAAAATTAGGGTTCTCTGGGGATTCAAATTGCTCCCGAACAGAAAACCCTAGAATATGAGTGGAAAATCGTCTATACGTAGGTCGAAGTGTTTATGTTGGCATATCGCTAAATAAAATATGAATTAATGCACCCTAATTAAATAATGTAGTTCTAATCACAGTCCCAGGGTACGACCTGGAAACCCAGCAACATCAAAGTAGCGAGTTTTTCCGACTGTTTGATATTTGAGGATTGTCTGCAAACCATTAGCAGCAGATGGGGATTTCAGGGTAAAAGACTTATACTGAACGTTGTCAGATCCACTGAGGAGCGCTTCACTTAACACTCGACCAACAAGCTTACCCTGAGGAGACAACTTTAGATTCAGTACCTTCGCCAAGGTTGGTGCTACATCTGCGTTACTCACCGGAGCCACATCTTCATAATCCTGTTTAAAGTCAGGTCCAATTGCTGCCATTGTGTTGTAAGTATCAGCACGACTAAAGCTTCCATGCATTCCTTGTCCCTGCTGCAAGGTTGTATCTGCTATTTCCACACCACACGCTGTGGGATTGCCGCAACCTGTGTCAAAGGAGCGAAAGTTTACTAAGATAGATGGCTTGGGAGTCTTTGCTGTTCCTCGAAGAGCGATCGCCTCTAAAGGTAAAGTCCCAGGAATTTTTCCCAAAGAATCATCCACAAACAAGCCGCTGATATAGTCTTGCTTTAGCAGCATATCTACAATCTTTTTCGCAGTGGCTTTTTTGTTTGCAGCATTAGGCAGATACAGCAAATCAGAACCACCATTACCGGCAACTATGACATCTGGTTTTCTCGGGTCTTTACCAATGATACTGTTTCTAGAAGTCTGCCCTTTACTAGAATTAAGTGGAGCATTGTTTTGATCTGGGTCAAACATAGATAGCTTTAACTCATGCGCTATGTCTATTCCCAAAAAACCAGTTGGTAAAAAACCTTTTGGCACATCCGGGTAAGAAAGTGTTGCCGCATAACTGGTTTTGCTCTCCTTACTAATAGTCGAAAATCCGTGGTCGGCAGTCAAGAATATATTTGTCGTCTCTTCCAAACCCAAATCCCTTAATGCAGTGCGAATTTGAGCCAGATTCTTGTCAACATTCTGGCGGGCTGCTTGCACAGTGGGACCATTGATACCAGGAACGAGTTGGTTGAGGCTGTCGCCGTGGTTATGCTGTGTACCGTCCGGGTCACGAGACCAATAGACGAGCACAAAGGGTTTTTGCCGCTGCTTGAAAAGTGGCAGGATTGCCTTAGTCGTCACATCAGCAAAATATTGCTGCTGAACTGTATTTGCAACTTTGGTACCTGGAGTCTTGCTGTCCCCATGATTACCGTTTTCTCCCCGCGATGGCGTTGCTGTTGGCAATGAGTTTTTGGCAAGCAGTTGTGTAACCTCAGAACTCAGAGAAATTTCCGTCGGCGTGCCGGTGGCGTCATCAAAAATGATTGTTGGTTCGCCCTTTTGCAACGTCACGTCTTGAATCAAAACTGGTCCGATTTTTCCGACAGCCGCTGTGCTGAAACCTGCTTTTCTTGCTGCTTGTAGCAGAGTTTGTTCGTTGAGGAAGTTGGCACCAAATTGTTTGTTAACTTCCTTGAGAACAGCATTGTTTTCTAGGAACGGAACTACGCTGTTTTTGGCACTTTTGACCGGAGCGCTGACTTGGATCGTATTGCTAAAATCACCTGTATCGCCCAAGTAGTGACCGGTGGCGATCGCCGAAGCGTTAGCGGTGGTGAAGGTCGGAAATAAAGAGTGACTGTTGGAAAACTTGACTCCTCGTTCCCGTATCTCGTTCATGGTTGGAGTATCGGTAGCATTTATCGAAGTCGGACGCAGCCCATCAGCAACGAAAATGACCACACTGTGTTGTATCGCTTGCTGAGCGCGTTTTCCAGGCATTGCCGTACACGCTGCGATAACTGCAATCACAAAAAGCGTCAGGAATAACCAGCGGCGACCATGTGTAAAAAACCGCATAAACTTCCGGATGTGAGGACACCAAGATTGTATTACTAGTTAGTCAAATTTCATCCTATGGATATACACCAAATGGCTGTTTTTTAAAGGTCATAACTTGACTTTTGTACCGTATTTTCTAGTGAAAGTGAATTTATGTTTGTCAGGTGGGAGCAGGTTAAGAAGTTCGCCAGAACCCTTCCGGTTGTGCTATTCCTTTACTTCCTTTGGTGCGGGATGGTAGGTAAGAACAATGACACCTGAACTAAACGTCTTGGTTTGGGCAAGTTTCAGAACCTTCTTATCGCTCCCATGTTGAAACAGACGCTTCCCGCTCCCCAGAACAATGGGGTAAACCATGAGCCGATACTCATCAATCAGGTCATGTTGCATCAGCATCTGGATAAGATCACCACTGCCAAAGACCAAAATGTCCTGACCAGGCTGCTGCTTCAGCTAGGCTACTTCTTGGGCAATATTCCCTTTGATCAAGCTTGCATTCCACTCAACCTCTTGCAAGGTTTACCGCTCACTGTAATTTTATAGACCAGTGCAGAGGAAAGCCCCCCTGTTAACAGTTCAATGCTTTCAACTGTTCTGGTATTGAACGTATATTGAAGTGCTTTCTCAACCGCTGCTAGTTTTATTTCTGGTATCGATGCTTTTAATATTTGTTTCATGCTACGTCACAAGGGTACTTAAATTCATGTCCTGATTTCAATGCTTCACGCGATAGTGCAGCAACATGAAACCGTTGTTGTAGATTTTGCTATCGGTGAGTTCCAGTGAAGTCTGCTTAACGACACCAGAAAAGAGTGGAATGCCTGAACCGAGCAGAATTGGATGCACTTTCAGAATCATCTCGTCGATCTCTGAAAAAAGCATTGTCGCTAAATCGCCACCACCGCAAAGCCAGATGTCCTTGCCCGTTTGCGTCTTCAATTCTCTGACTAGTGCCAGTGCGTTCTCTCTTACAAGCTCAACATTTTGATCTGGACTTTCTGTCAGGGTACGAGAGAAAAGGTACTGTTTCATCTGCGGGTAAGGGTTCGTAAAACCCTCCTTGAGTCCCACCTCGTAAGTCCTGCGTCCCATCAAAACGACATCAAAGCACTGATTGTCGGCACTGATGCCTAGTTTGTCCCGAAAGTGAGCCGGAATCGTTTCAGGAAAGGTTGTATGCAAATCGGCGACTTGCTCGCCTTCCATCAGAAAAAAGTCAAACGAACCGTCAGAACGGGCGATAAATCTATCGACGGTACAAGCTACGTAATATTTAAGTTCACGCATACTCAATGTCCTCTAAACAAAGTGAAGTTTGTTATACAATTCTGGGGAGTAACACTCGCCTTTTCTCTTGACTGTTTAAGCGCTGAAGGACAGCAATGAGCATCAACGACAAGAACCCCGCCCAAAACCTGCATTGACACCTAACTACTACATCATCAACAGTTGCGATTTCGCCTGTACCAAGGCAAGGTACTGCATCTGGCAGCAAAGCCGAACACTTGTTGCTTGATAATCGGGTTCTCTTATTATATTACCTTATACTACAAATGTAGTGTAAAAAAGCAAGAAAAGGGAATACTCGAAGAGCTTAAGGAGCGGCTGAATCGCCAGTTATCAGCTGTTTGAAGATAGCTTGGCGGTAGCGCAGGCGACACAGGATTGAGACGGTAATCTATAGGAGGCTTTATGGCAACCAGTAATCACTTGCTTTTCGCATTGAAGCTGTTCTCGGCACTAGGCTGTGGGCTGGTGGCTGGCGTCTTCTTTGCCTTTTCGACTTTCGTGATGAATGCCCTTACACGACTCCCGCCCAAGGAGGGTATTGCCGCCATGCAATCCATTAATATCACGGCGATCAATCCGTTGTTCATGGTGGCGCTCTTCGGAACGGCTGCGGCTTGCATCTTTCTAGCGGTTTCCTCGGTGTTAAAGTGGCATCAACATGGTGCTACCTACTTGCTTGTCGGCAGCCTGCTCTATCTCATTGGCACCGTTGGGGTGACACTCGTGTTCAATGTGCCGTTAAACAATGCGCTGGCGATCGCCAAACCGGACAGCACAGAGGGCGCAAACCTATGGGCTAGATACCTAATCAATTGGACGTTCTGGAACCACGTTCGGACAATAGCGGCACTTGCGGCAGCAGCAGCAGTTACCATCACACTCTGTGACTGAGCGGTGAAATAGCAATAATGAATACGTGTGATACCCTTTGATCAGTAAAATTAAGCTATATGAATGTTCAAGCAGCATACGATAATTGGTCAGCCACATACGATGCTGACGAAAATCTGACGCGCGATCTGGATCAAACCGTCACCAGAGAAACCTTGATGGGTTTGAGGTGTAAATCAGTAGTTGAAATTGGCTGTGGCACAGGTAAAAATACGCTTCTGCTTTCACAAATTGCTCTTGAAGTTTATGCGATCGATTTCTCAGCATACATGATCGAAAAGGCGAAAGAGAAAGTGAGTTCAGCTAATGTCGTGTTTATTACACAAGATATCACCAAGCAATGGACTTGTCGCAATGAGTCTGCTGATTTGATCAGCTGCAATCTCGTTCTAGAACACATAGAAGACCTCTCATTTATATTTTCACAAGCGGTTCGTGTGTTAGTCAAAGGAGGATACTTCTTCATCTGTGAACTCCATCCATTCAGGCAATATCAAGGAACACAAGCTAATTTTCAAAGAAATCAAGAGGTCATTGAAATCCCAGCATTTGTGCATCACATATCAGATTTTTTGTATGCAGCGAAAAATCATGGTTTCATGCTTGAGAACTTCAGAGAGTGGTGGCATGAACAAGATCAAAATAAACCACCCAGACTTGCATCATTCTTGTTCAGAAAGTGAAGACGATCTTGGCTGCTGTGAAGACACTCAGCGTTGTTAAACCACAGATAAACACAGATGCACACAGATAAATTATCTGCGTGGCGTGTATCTGCGGTTCCAAATACTCTTAAACCGGATTTTTGCAAGAAATCTAACGCCAAACATCTAAATTCTAAAATCAATCATTGTCTGGCGGTAGGTATCTGGCAATCCTGTATCAAAACACTTTCCTTTCACAAGATATCCTGTCATTCCCTCTTCTTCACGCAATCCATCCAGACAAGATGTTAACTGAAATTCCCCTCGTTCCCGAAAATTTTGATTGATGTGTTCTTCCAAAAAATCAAATATTTTCGGTGTCAGTACATACAGCCCAAACATACAGAGAAACTCATCATCTCTCATTCCCTCTACACGCAAATGTTGACGAGCATACTCAATGGAAGGTTTTTCGTAAACTTGCGTGAGTGAAAGAAGCGAATTGAATGAGTGCCAAATTCCTGTGACACAGCCAGCTAGATGGAGAATTTCTGCTGGCATTACTGTCAACCCAAGAACGCTTTGATGGACTTGTTCGTAAACATCTATAACTTGACTAGCACAGGATTTTTCAGTATCTGAGGCGTAGACATGATCACCTAGCATGAGCAAAAATGGCTCATCTTTCACCCATTCCTTGGCACAGAAAACAGCATGACCGTAGCCTTCTTGTTCTTCCTGCGTCAAAATAGTGATTTTGCTGCCTAATTCTTGAAGATATTTGCTGTATTCTTGATTTTGGGGTGAAAGTTTGTTGAAAAGTTCTTTTTTAGGTGGACTTTTAAAAAACTCTGCAAAAATTTCTTTATCTCCTGGTTGCACCACAATTCCAACTTCTTCGATTCCGGCACTGATCGCTTCTTCAACAATTGCCAGAATCACAGGTTTTGCCCTGCCATCTTTATCAATAATTGGGAAAAGTTCTTTTTTAACAACTTTAGTAGCTGGAAACAATCGAGTCCCAAAGCCAGCCGCTGGAATCACAGCTTTTCTTACTTTATTTTGTTGCATAAATTGTCAGTTTTAAACATTGCATTTGCGGAAAATTATGCTCAATAATATCTATAACTTTTTGTTGGCTTTCTGCGTCTTTAACAATAAACTGTGCAGTACCATCTCCTTGTGAACCCACGCCCTTGCCACCTAAAATATAAGGTTGGATGAGTTCATACTCAAGAAGTTGGTGCAGTACGGGAGCAGTTAACTCTTCTGGACAGGCGGGTATCAAATGTTTGTCAAATTCTGCCTGTGCTTGTTTCATGAGAATACCAATTTGTTCAGCGTCGCCTTTTTGTAAAGCATCAACCGCTGCTTGGGTTATTTGATAGCTGATGGAACCGAGATATTTCTGCACATTCGCTTGCACTTCGTTGGTAGCGAACGGATAACACTCATTGAGTTGAGTGAGAATTTTTTGAGTATTTTTGCTAGCACCGAGATCCACAATCACAAAAAATAAATCCTTCGGTACCTTTAACTCTATGATATGAGTGCAATCGCCATCAAATATTATAGCAATAGGACGATTACCGTAGGCACACGCCTGATCCATGCGCCCACATCGGGAAGGCGTAGTAATCTCGCCGAGATATGCAAATTCCATTTCCTCCTGGAGAGTCATCTTTAAGTCATACACCTGATTGAATGACCGGGCTACCAGTACACAAATCGCAGCACTGGACGATAGCCCTTTCTGAATTGGTAAATCTGTCAGGTAATTGTCAATCTCCAGCCCAGCGACAGGAAAGCTAGCGAGAAATTGGTAAGCAACGCCAGCCGCATAACTGAAAAAACCGCCCTTTTTGGCTTCCGATAGTAAAGCCTCCTTTTCCATTGGTATCAGGGTTTTGCAAGTTCCATCAGTGAGAGACGTGTGAAGAACAAGCTGAGTTGAATGAGCCTTCACCCTAGCATAAAGCCCCTGATTGGTACCTACAAGCAGCGTGTAACCTACTTCAACCTCACGATTGTGACGACGATATTCTCCCGCCCAATCGCTGTGTTCACCAAACAGACAAAGACGCCCAGGAACGAAAATTTGCATTTAGTCTACCCTGAAATCCTCCTGCTCTCCAGTCATAAATTACTATGACTTGGTCAAGTTGAAATAAATAGGTTAACACAGACACATAAATATGGAAAAAAAGTTATAAATTAAAAATTGAAAATTGAAAATAAGCAAATAAAATTCTTTCAGTAGGGTTTCATAATTCTCTTGACTTTCATGTCAAAAAAAGTATCAGAAGTCAATTCCGTAATCATTGCTAAATTAGCAACTCATCTACTAGGGTCAGTTGGCAAACTGTCACTCACCAGATTCCGCGTTTCATTCTAGAAGAGATATTCTTTATTAGTGCAAGGAGTGATACCATTTCACGATATGTTTGCCACAGCTTATATTCGCAATTCGTCTCACCGACAGAATGTTGCGGGTTTCAAATGTTGCATCAAAGCGGTGATTTGGTATAGCTTTATACAGAAGAAGCGCTGGGGTGAAGAAAGTCTCAAGCGCTTTTTTATGTACAAATAAAACAGACTCACTCTCTGGGCAAGAATAAATTGAAACCATACAGAGCAAGTGGAGACATTGTATAATTGCTTATACTTTAGTCAGAAATACTTCTGAAGCATCTTCTCCAACTGCTGTACCGTTGCTCTAGGAGAGGGACGGGGCAAGGGTAGTTCCTTTTCTTCCTCCTGTGTACCCTCTGTACCTCTGCGGTCTACTAGAAAAAGCACTGGTACCTCGTATTGATAAGCTTGAAACCAATCTTCACGAGTCGTAATATCCCGGATCTCTAGCTCAAACTTGAGATTTTGTATCTGTTCCAGCTTTTCCTGCAAGCCCTCACACAAATGGCAACCCGGCTTGCTATATAAGATGATTCGCATTTAGTTTAACCAAAATAGATCCGCGTGACCGCTCCACGCCAGTTGTTACAACGCGGGGCTTTGGGGTTCCCCACAAACGAGCCAGCCGCGTGGTAAGCGTAAGCTCTTGTATCTAACATATTTTGGCAACACCTTGATACACCCAGTGAACAATTTTAGGTTTGCTTTATATTATTAAATAATTCATCTAAAGCTGCTAATTCAGCCTGAGTTGCTGCATCAACTTCTGACAATGGTCGTTGCATGATTGAGTAGAGCGATCGCTTTTGCACTTTTGCAGCTTGCAAACCCAACTCCCGCAAGTGGTCTTTAATCCTTAATACCATCTTGGGACGGTCAGCTTTCGTCACATCAGAGCTACGGTAAATTGCCGTTTGAATAGCAGGCAAAAGAAATTGTTTTACTTTCTCATATTCCCCAGATAAAACAGCATCTTGGGCTTGAGTAACTAGCTCTTTTATACTTTTTAATGATTCCCAATCTTGCTGGAGGCGCTTTTCTATCCGAAACAACATATAGCTGTAACCTTTAAGAGGTTTGCTATCACGGACAAACACTTTAGTGTTTCCAGGAGAGCCATGTCTTAAGTTATCATTTACAACGCAAAGGTTTTCGCTATTAATTTCGTTCTCCTCCGCCAATATTACAGTAAAATATCCTGGTTTAAGAAAAGTACTACCACCTCCAAGAGCATCAGAGAAAGTTTGTTGATAGCCAAGCTCTAATCTACGCTCTCCTATGTCAAGTAAATCTTCAATTCCGCGATACACAGGTTCTGCTAAATTCAAAACACTTGATAGTTCCGGTACAGGTAACAATTTGGCAAATCTTCCCATTGTCTGGATAAATTTGCCGATGGAGTCACTAGCAGCGATACTGAACAAACCAGCTTGAAACTCCACCAGACCTTGATTAAATGGAAACAGGGGGGTCAGAGCATATCTATCTTGAATAACTTTATCCAAATTGTTTGTTCCTAAGTCCTTCAATTGACCAGGCGCTGCTAGATAGGGAATAGTCACTAACTCACCGCCGTGATTGAAACGGACAGCAGCATGAACTACTGGATAACGATGTTTGAACCACTCCACATCTTTGGCTATGTTCATATCTTCTAACCAGATACGACAATAGCCTTCACCTGGAAGAATGGGTGTGTCATCGTAGTCTACATCTACTCGATGTTTTGGCAAGAAAAGGGTTTTGTATTTCTTAGCTTCACGGCTGAAAGTTTCAGATACACTTTGGAAAATATTCATAAAATTATTACTCTATCAAATTAGTCCAAATATGATAAAATTTGATTCCAGATAGCACGGATAGGGATACCTCCTGTTGTCCCTGGTTCAGAGTTACGACCAATACCGACCTTTCCTTGATGAATAGCAATCAGTTCCCATTGGCTATTAAAAATCGGTGCGCCTGAGGAGCCATCATCAGTATTAACATTGTGGTCAATGTAATCTTCTCCAACTTGCATAATCTGCCCTAAGTCCGAAATTACCACATGTGTGCCTTGGGGATGATGGATGATGCGAATTTCTTGCCCTTCATCTAATATGGCATTATTATTTATAGAAGTAGCCTTCTGTTGTTCAGGTTGTCCCTTGATTTTGAGCAAAGCATAATCAGAGCGACTATGGTGACTGATAAAATCTAGTTCAAATATATCTTTGGCTGAGTCATGAGTTCCTGCTTTGTAGCCAAAGCGTACCCAAGCTTTTTGCACTTGACTTTTGCTAAAAATGTGATTACAAGTTAGTAAGAAATTGTTTTTAATTAGCACTCCTGTGCCTATGGCATTTCCTATAGGCGATTCGATTCTGCCCACAGCACTACGAGCAGCTAAAGCTTTGAAGTTCTCCTGACCTTTTTCTACTAATCGCGTGAATAATTCTACACTTTGGTCATTCAGTCCATAAACTGGAGCTAAGTCGCGTAGATACTCAAGTAATTTCACCATTGGGTGGTAATTCAAGCGCTGATTAGAGATAGGGTAACTTCTAAATGCTGCTACTAATCCTTGAGCAAAAATATTAGATTGTGTATCAAATCTCAAATTACTGAGGAAAGCAGAATCAATATCGGCACTTTCCAAAACATTGTAGCGATCGCTAGCAACGCTTACCTTAAGAGCAAATTGGTTTAAAGCAATCATTAACTGTGGAACATCTTTTTGTTCCAAGAATATTTCTGGGTTCATTACATTTTCATCTGTCCAAACTGAAATTAAGTTTACAGGAGAAGATTGAACAGCAATAGATTCCTCTTGTAAATTTGTATCAGCTAGGTTAGAGTTGTTGATAGCTTGAGGCGGTGATATCGGAGTAGAAGTGGAAGTATGAGCCGATGTTTGCTTCTTGAAGCGGCGCTTTAAATCTTCAACAAACTCTGCCGATGAGGTAGCTTTGCGTCGGTGATTATTCAAAGCTTTATTAATTGGCTCAACAACACTTGTATATAGTGCAAGGATGTGTTTCCGCCGTGAATCCCTTGTGAACAGTTGGTCTTGGCAGAAACTGTACCATTGCCAAAGAGACCTAAACTCGTTGGGATTTGAAACGTGTATATCTAATTCCCGAAGAATTCCTAACTGTAATGTAACCTCTCTGTAAAGCTTGCTGTAGTCTTCCTCTTCATACTGAATTTGAGAAGTTGGATCTCTTTGAGTTGCAACCTCAATCATGATTTTCTTGATATGTTCTATCTTTGCTATTAGTTCTTCTAATCGTGATACTTCTAACTCATGACCTAACGCTTCGGGTGAGGTTACTTTAACAAGGTGCTGGCACAAAGCAATATCAATTTGATTTAAAATGCTTGTGTATAGGTCATGAATAAATGCTCCCCGTGAAGCATATCCGTTTAAGTTAGGTTTCCAGTGGCGATGCCAAACCCAAAGTGACTGAAAGTTGTTTGGATTTTCGATCTTGTGTCCCTCGTCTTGAAGGTCTGCTATCTGTGATGCCACCTTAGGGTAAAGTTTCGTGTAGTCTTCCTCCTTATCCTGAATTCGACTTTCTCCAGTCGCAACATCTATCATGATTGATTGCAGCTTTTGAATATTTGTTAAAGTCTCTTCAAGTAGTTCTGGTTCCATAAGCAAAGTTCCCATATTCTGCTAGCGTCATCTTGAAAGGCTACACTAGCACTGCTGTCTATTCCTGATTACGGAGATGTTCTATCAGTGAAACGAGTCGGTTTATCTGACCGTTTCTATCGCGGAACCACTCACGAGACCAAATCCTGTGAATGCGCCAGCCAAGGTCTTGCAAAACTTTTTGCCGGAGGCGATCGCGATCGCGTGCCGTGGGATACTCTTTATAAGTAGCTCCATCACAGACAATCCCCAATAGAAACTCTTCTGTTTCTGGCCGGCGGTTATCTATCACTGCTAGGTCTATAGGATAAGCTGAACGACCTACCCGTTTCTTTACTGTGTATCCCCGCTCTGTAACAGCTTGATAGACATCTTCTTCAAAAAGTAAATCTGAGGACACATCATCATCAAGCTTGTCAGGCAATTTTTCACCACAACTTTCAGCGTAAGCAAAATAATCCTTGAGCAGCGCCACCTCTTCAAGTTTTCCTTCTGGTTTAAAATCCTCTGCTTTAATCGAAGCTACTAACACGAACTTATACAGTGCACGAGTTATTGCCACATTAAGGCGTCGCCTTCCTCCCTGTTTAGTCAGAGGACCAAAGAAGTGATACAGCTTGTCTCGGTCGTTTTCATAAAACCCATATCCAAAGCTGAGAAAAATTACATCTCGCTGATCGCCTTGAACCAGTTCAAGTGGTTTAATGAAAAACTTCTCTGAGTTCTCCTGACAAAATTCTTCTATTTCTGGATACTTAACAATAAGTTGATTGAGTTGTTCGCGGATAGCTTCTGATTGTTGTTTATTTAAGGCAATGATTCCTAGTGATTGGTCAGAGTTTTGCTGACAATGCTGTAGTGTCAACTCTGCCACTTTCTTTGCTTCAGGAATGTTGTGACGTTGCTGCTTACCAGCAGCATATATTCCGCCTTCAACATAATGGAAATGCACACCTCGACTAGCGTCTCTTACTGGGTTGGGGAAAGTCAGGAGTTCTGAATTGTAGAATTTCTGGTTTGAGAAGGCAATGAGGCTCTCGTCTTTGCTGCGATAGTGCCACCTCAGGGTAAAGTCTGGCAAGAAAGTCGAACACTCATTGAGCAAACTGTCATATACTTCTTGGTCTTCATCTTCCTCATCATCAGAAGCAGTGCTTTTAAAGAAAGAGGTTGGCGGTAGTTGCCGATCATCACCAACGACAATCACCTGCTTTGCCCGCATAATAGAGGGTACTGCGTCCTCAGTACGGACTTGGGACGCTTCATCAAAGATTATGACATCGAACTCCACTGCGTCTGGATCTACATATTGGCTGACTGCTAAAGGACTCATTAACCAACAAGGCTTGAGGGTAGTAACGAGTTCAGGAGCATTTTTGATGAACTCGCGGATTTTTTGATGTCCCTTTTTCTTTTCGCGCTCTCTCTTCAGCCTTTGTATTTGCTGCTTCGCCTGTGGTTGTGTAGACCACTCTCGCCACCGTTCAGTATGAAGTTGCTGGAGACGTTTGATTGCCTCTTGGTACTGTTGAGGATCAAGCTGGGAAAACTCTTCTATTTTCTGCTCATGGGAATTTTCGCGGAAGTGCTGTAGTTGAGAATTGTCTGATAATATATGTCTCAACCAGTTTTGGTAAATGCCCTTCTGTAATACTGAGAACCAAAATTTCGGTTGGATCTTAGACTCCCGCAGTTTTGACAAGAATTCTTTGGCTCCAATATCTTCGAGTTTCCGCACTTGTTGTCGGCAGTATAATGATTGCTGGAACAAATCCAGGCCAGCTTTGGCGCTATCAAGGAAATTTTTCACTTCATGTAAGAATGTTTTTTCCAACACACTTGGTGCTGTTATCCTATGCTGCCCAAAGTGTCGCCGTAGGAATTGAAACCCCTGTTTAACCAGGTTTTGGGAAGTTTCTAAATCTTCCTGTAGCGTCCTTAGTTCCTGTAAACGTTCATCTGAGGAGATGACGGCTGCTATTCCTTTGAAAGGAAGTCGAAGTTGATACTGTTGTAGCCCTTCTAACCAATTAAGCGCTCGTTCAATGCCATCTAAGTTCGGCATTTCTGTATCAAATAATGAGCCGAAAGCACGGCGGGCAGAATGCGTTGGCTCTTCCAGTTTCTTCAAAATATTTTTGCGCTCAATGGCATTTTCGATATCTGCAATTAATTCTTGATAGGAAACACCATTTCTTACTTGCCGAACGGCGAGGAGGCGTCGGCGATCGCGCCAATACCCAACAAATCGCAACCAGCGAAAAATTCCTCTGTACCTGCGGTAGCGTTCCTTAAGTTTCCTAAGTTCTGGTAGATTCCAGTTAAGAAACTCATTGAGGTATTTAGAACTCAAAGCAGAACTAATAGTTTGGATATTGCTGATATCGGTCTTAAGTTCAGTAAATAGCTGCCGCAAAGCATTGACATTTGTTCCCAAAGGCCACCCTCTTGGAACAGGAGGAACTGTGAGAACATGAGCTATTGCTGGTTGAAGCCTGTCTAAATCTGCTAAGGTGTTAGGGAGTTGTTGTATGCCAAATAACTGCCGCAAACGAGTTGCAGTCTTTTGGGCGAGTTGAACTCCCTGAGCCAGGTTTTCAAGATTCTGACGCAACTCTGTGTTAACATCAGATGACCAAGACTGCACCGGACTACTCGACCATATAGTTGTTTGGGTTCCCCGAAAAAATGGCTCAAATTTCCCAAGTTCGTCCAGTAAATTATTAGCTTCCAATAAGCGATATTCTGACCAATCTTGAATATTAGAAAGATGAAATTCGAGGGAGGGTACTTTTTCGCGTTCGAGTTTGAGCAGTTCGCCGTAGAGGTCGTAAGCTGATTTATTTAATGGTGGTTGATTCTCGTGTAGACTTGCTACATATTGATTAAGGGTTTGCCTACGGTCACACAGTTTTTGAAAGAATACGTCCCTGTTTTGCTGCTGTGACTCCTGACTTTGAGACAGCCGAGACATAGTTTTGTTGAGTTCTTCAAGCAAGTCTTTAGTATTAGTCGTGCCT
This sequence comes from Scytonema sp. PCC 10023, assembly GCF_963920835.1. NCBI lineage: Bacteria > Bacillati > Cyanobacteriota > Cyanophyceae > Nostocales > Scytonemataceae > Scytonema > Scytonema sp. PCC 10023. The sequence goes on along the minus strand of NZ_CAWUDP010000030.1, from coordinate 70,722 downwards.
TGATGATGGAGGTTGAGGCAGACATCCTCAAGACTACATTTCTGAAACTTTCCAGAGACAACTTCTAGGGCGGTTTGCTTCTCAGCAACCAGAAGCACTTTTTTATGTTTGCCGATTAACTCAGCCATGATGTTAGCAATGGTCTGGCTTTTGCCTGTTCCTGGCGGTCCTTGGACTACACAGCTAAGCCCCGCCTTTGCTGCTTCGATGACCACTTGTTGACTAGAGTCAGCATCACATATTTGATATAAGGATGATGGAGGGATTTGATCTAGTTCTTTTTCTTTGATAAGATTAGGAGAATTAAAATTATCGGGGATTTTTTTGAGAGCAAGCCCTTGTAGAATTGGGTGAGCAGTAATCCTCTCTTCATTTTGTTGCAGGTCTTGGATCATTGCTGCCTTTGTCTCTTGGAACAAGGTGATATGGGCAGTATCTTCAAGTTTCCAATTTGGCTTTTGGGCGATCGCACGAAGAACTGCATCTAGAAATTTCTCATAGCCTAATTCCTGAAGGCGATCGCTTTCAGGCAAGGTGATATCGAATTCAGCACGTAACTTGTTTACTAAAAGAAAGTTTAAGGAAATCTCCTCGTCAACAGGGTGCAGTGTGTACTCTGGTGGCTTTTTACCTTTCTTTTGTAATTGAACTGGAATCAGTAAAAGAGGATAGACAAACTTTTCCTTAGGCTTATCTGCATCGAACCATGTTAAAGTACCCAGTACTAAGAAAAGACTATTGAAACCCTTCTCCTCCAGGGTTGATTTAGCGTTTTGACGAAGCTTTTCGAGAAGCGTGGTGAGTTCAGCATCAGTTTGCTTGGTTCTCAACTCCCTGACTGGGACTGGGCGAGACTCATCTCCTGCAAGGTCTTTAAATAGGATTGAGGGTGGTGTATCAATGTCAACTCTGAGCTTTTCGCTTTTTTGGAAGTTGAGTAGCGGATTGCTGTTGCTGTCATCAGCAAGTTTATTTTTCCAATATTTGATTTTACCCTGGATTGCCTGAGTGATGGAGTTACTCATCCGCTTCCGATTTCAAATAGTTTATCAAGACAGGCTATTGTTTTGATACCTTGTATTATAAGTGTAATCGATTATGACAAAGCAAATTTTTTACAAAATGCACATACTTCTGCAACAACTATAAAATTATATAATTGTTTTTTCATCCTCTAGACGCTTGTCAGTATAGACGTTTTAGGAAATGAAACAACCCTGCTTCCCAGAAGATGTTCTGAATGATTTTCTTAGCCTGACTAGAAAATAGATTTCCATCGTTGGTAGTGAGCGATCATCCATAAGGGATAAGGACTGTTGGCAAAATACCTGTAAAAGTAGTTACTTACGTTGTTAAAGCAACACACTGTCGCTGAACCTTAATCTTTATTCCCACAAATCAAGTTCCAGAACAATAAGACCACCCCCAATGTAAAAACCCCTCTCAGTATTGAGAGGGGTTTTGTAAAGTTATTTTGCTAAAAATTGCAGTTGTTGCCCTAGAACAAATTCATGATAGTGATAACACCAGCACTGGTTAGCATGACCAAAGCGCCCATAACTATAGACTGGCTCAATGAATTTGGAGTTTTGAAATCGTTCATTTGTCGAATTTTTTAATTTTAAGGATTCTACTAACAATATCAGGATCACCATATATGTAAATGGAAACATAGTAAAAATTAAACAACCGTAAATAATCTTATTAAAAGCAATAGTATTTACTTACCTCAAGATAGAGACATTGGTAAAGTTGCTCAAATATAAAGTTTTGTAAAGAGGTTGTTGTACATTTAACTTGCCTAGTTCTCCATTTGTCCTGATTGCCGATTGCCCTTTGGGCACTGCGCTCCGCGCAATCGCCTGTCGCACGCCACTTGCAAGTCTCTCGGAAAGAACCTGGAGTTTTCCCCGAATCCCGCCCTCTTGGCAATGGTTCCCGGCGAATCACAGAATTCCGACCGATCTATGTGCCTTTGTAGTGTAAAATTAACTTTAATCAAGCAAGGAATTTATTGGACTGGAGAATAATTAATGACTGCTTCGACAGCAATTACACCCGAAAACGCCAGTTTTGACTTAGAGCAACTCAATCAGAAATTTGAGACTGCCCAACCAAGAGAGATACTGGCATGGTCTGTCGAGAATATTCCTACTGGACTGGTGCAAACTAGCGCCTTTAACGTAGATGACTTAATAATCACTGATATTTTCTACCGTGACCTTAAGCACCCAGTTCCTGTGGTATTTCTCGAAACGCTGCACCATTTTCCCCAAACTCTAGAACTGGTTGCTAAGGCTAAAGAAGTTTACAATCTGGATTTGAAAGTTTACAAAACTCCAGATGTAGACACTCGCGAAGCCTTTGCCGCAAAATACGGTGAAGCACTTTGGGACAAAGACATTGCCAAATTCCACGAACTCACCAAAATTGAACCATTGCAACGGAGTTTAGCTGAACTCAACACTGTCGCTTGGATCACTGGACGTCGCCGTGATCAAGCCGTCACCCGTGCCAATATGCCCGTATTTGAACTTGATAACAACAACCGCCTAAAAATCAATCCCTTAGCTAACTGGACACGCCAGAAAAGCTGGGAGTATGTAGCTGAACACGGCGTGATTTACAACCCATTGCATGACCAAGGTTATCCCAGCATTGGCGATGAACCGATCACGACACCAGTAGGCGAAGGTGAAGATGAACGCGCTGGACGTTGGCGGGGAACTGGTAAGACTGAGTGTGGAATTCATATTTAAGAGGGAGTAGAGAGTGGGGAGTGGAGGAAAAGAAGAATTTCCCATAACTCTCCCCCTCGCCCTCTCTCCTCCTCAGCTTACTCTGCGCCTCTGCGGTTAAATAAAACAATTTGTAAGCAACTTTAACGAGTATCTTTGTGAAAAAGCTGTTCCAAATCTGCTAATTCAGCCTCTGTTGCTGCATCAATTGGTGGCAAGCGTTGTTGCATAATTGAATAGAGCGATCGCTTCTGGACTTTTGTCGCTTGCAACCCTAACTTGCGTAAACATTCTTTAATCTTTAATACAATATTGCGTCGGTCGTTATTGAGGTCACAAGGGTCATGCAACTCTAACTCACCGTGCGAGGGGTCTGTTTCAAACACAGGCTCCTTTTGTTTTTATACTTGTACAAATACATAGCTTTTCTCAGGTTTGCACTTTTTAGGTGTATAATGCAGTACTTTAGGAAGATCTTGTATGAAGAGATCAGATAAGGCAAAACAAATCGTATCTCCCTGGTGGCGCTGGCCTCTTGAAGCTCTATTCCCTGATAAAAAATTTGATGGACAATTTCAAAATCCAGGTAACGAACAGGTTTTTGATTATGACTCGGTGATGGCATCACCTGACCCAATCACCACGATTGCATCTGACATCGTCTATTATCCAGAAAACGATAAGCGCGAACTTTTTGCAATATTTATCTCTGGGCTAGGACAACGTGAGTCAGAATCTTCAAAAAGGAGCCGTAGGTATGCTACTACTCTCTTAACTGGCATCGCCAATATGAACAACTCCACTTTTCTTAAACAACGTCCAATTATCGCTTTCCTTAACCGATACCTTGACTGGATTAATGCAGTTCTTGACTATCTAGGTTTATCTGGTAGTCCAGTCATTGAAAATGCGGCAACTTTGATTACTTATGCCGTAAACAACAGGGTAACTCTCAATATATCAGGCGATAGTCTTGGAACAATTTTCTTGGCTAGAGCTATTAAGGTTGCTAAAAGAAACTTTATCAGTGGACGCGCTAGGGTGTTTGACTTTACAGAACGACGAATTCAAGAACAGAAGTGGCAGCAGCGCACTAGTCAACTTATCAATGTCTTCACCTTCGGAAACGGCTATCGAAAATGGGTACGAGGTCCAAATTACATTATGGTTTTCATTCAAGGCGATCAATTACCAGAGAAATTTGGAATGACACCCCAAAGAGCTATTAAGCAAAAACGAGACGATATAAAGTTTTTGATATTTCCACGTTTGTTTCCTCAAGGCAGCTTTGAAGCCCATAACATGATGTTTACAATCGAACTTCTTCGCCAAACCTTTGAAAAAAATCAGATTCAAGTTGGTGATTTTGCTGGCTTATATAACAAACTCAATTCCAGCACCCTAGAAATTGCCACACCCAATGAAGTATCATGGCCAAGCGACATGAAAAACTACGTATGGTATCAAGACAGCCTTAATTCAATTCCATCTTTATCTTCACATTAAGAAGGCGATTGCAAAGGTGCCAGTGCCCTCGTGCCCAATCGCCCGTATGTGCAAAGCGCAGGCACTCTCGGTGCGCAGCGTGTCCGTAAGGACTCAGGGCACAGGCATTGCCAATCGCACCAGATGCTGACAAGGCACTGGTAAAACAGAATGTTATATACAGATATAAAATAATGGGGAAACAAAGTAGTTTCCTCCACCACTCCCCAATTCCCTTATGATTAAAATCCTCCACCTCTCCGACATCCACATGGGAAGCGGTTTCTCCCACGGACGCATCAATCCCGAAACTGGATTAAATACACGGTTGGAGGATTTTGTCAATAGTTTGTCCAAATGTATTGACCGAGCGCTAGCAGAACCAGTAGATTTGGTTCTATTTGGCGGTGATGCTTTTCCCGATGCGACACCGCCGCCCTACGTACAGGAAGCTTTTGCTGGTCAGTTTCGCCGCCTTGTAGATGCAAATATCCCCACAGTGCTGTTGGTGGGGAACCACGACCAACATTCCCAAGGACAAGGTGGAGCCAGTCTATGTATTTACCGCGCCTTGGGAGTTCCGGGAATTGTCGTCGGTGATACCTTAACCACTCATCGCATCCATACCCGCAATGGGTTGGTGCAGGTGATCACCCTCCCTTGGCTGACCCGTTCCACTTTGATGACTCGCCAGGAAACCGAAAGTTTATCTATGGTTGAAGTCAACCAGCTGCTTACTGAACGTCTGCGGATTGTCCTAGAAGGAGAAATTCGCCGCCTTGACCCCAACGTGCCCACTGTTCTTTTGGGTCACTTGATGACGGACAATGCTAGCTTGGGAGCCGAACGCTTTTTAGCAGTTGGTAAAGGTTTTACGCTTCCCCTATCTTTGCTGACGCGACCTTGCTTTGAGTATGTAGCGTTGGGACACGTTCATCGCCATCAAAACCTTAATAAATCTAATGACCCGCCAGTGATTTATCCAGGGAGTATTGAACGGGTAGATTTTAGCGAAGAAAAGGAAGACAAAGGCTATGTAATGGTAGAACTGGAAAAAGGTCGCGTTGATTGGGAATTTTGTGCTTTGCCAGTGCGGGCTTTCCATACAATTGAGGTGGATGTCTCTAAGGCTGAAGACCCGCAGGCGGCGATCATCAAAGCCTTAGCCAAACGCGATATCCAAGATGCGGTCGTGCGGCTGATTTACAAACTTCGCTCAGAGCAGTTGGATTTAATTGATAGCACTGAGGTGCATAGCGCTTTAAGTCCAGCGCATACTTACACCATTCAACCAGAATTGGTCAGCCAGTTGGCTCGACCCCGCATTCCTGAATTGAGCGCGAGTAACAGCATCGACCCAATGGAAGCGTTGAAAACATATTTGAACAACCGCGAAGATCTCAAGGACATTGCAGCATCAATGCTAGAAGCAGCGCACAAGTTGCTAGCGAATGATGTGGAAGTATGGTTAGAAGGAGCAACGAATGAGCAGGCGTCCCAGAATCATATATCGGTAGGCGGTAGAGATACTCAGCTCCCTCTACTGTAAATATTATTCCTGCTTTTGTGACTCGCAATTGGTGGGAAGGATTTTTGCACAACCAAACAACTTTGTTCTTGAAGACAGCTTTACGGGCTAACAAAAGCCGAGTTGTCAGCACTGTTAGGTATTACTTGTAGTATTTGTTAACGTGAGTTCGACGGGTTGAAAAAGGTACAAAAAAAGGCTGAGACTGAAAATTAACGTGAGTTCGACAAACCTCACACTCACTTCCTCCCTCTCATTTTAGAAGAGCGAGGAGCAACATTAGAATCAGGGTTTGAAGCCCCTCTCCTACTTTGGAGAGGGGTTTGGGGTCAAGTCTGCTTTGACTTCGTCGAACTCACGTTAAAATACAAAATTCGCGTTTGTTTTGGCATGGTAACCCTAAGAGCCTATTTATAAAGTAAATATTAAGTAGGGTGTCCTGCGGCGATGCTTGGATTTCGGAGTTTGAGAGAGTGAGGATTAGCCGCAGGGCACCATCTTTCTCGGTGTGTTAAGCGTTGCCATAACGCACCCTATAATTTAAGGTTTACTTTATAAATCATCTCTAACCCCAATGTGAGTGAGAGCGATCGCCAAAACTTGCTTCCATACATTTAAAGTATTTTCAGTAGACCGAAAACTTTTGTAAGTTGACGAAAGAATCAGGGTTTGAGCCGTCGTTTTTGGGACTGACGAGAGCGATTGCGCTCTGCGCAGTGCCCCTTGGGCAATCGCTTACCACAGCAGGAGAACTCATTTACAACCCTATTGCTCAAAAAGCAGATGATACATACGCGCATTCTGGCAGATTGTATGCAATCCGTCAAATGAACGGATGGTAAGCCTTCTAGAAATCTTTTCGGTCTACTGATAGTTGTTGGATATTACGCCATCTTGTGATTCCTCAATCATCTGCCTGTGACCGCTCAATGCAGATTGTCAGCTGTTTTGCTAAAACCTGAACGTGAGGTTCACTGAGCATTGTGAAATGGTCACCTGGAACAAGGTGGATATCCAGAGGTTGAGCAGAAAACTTGTCCCAGCCCAATCCTAGTTCATCTAAAATCTCAGAGTAGGCATGACTAACAGCATCTATCTCGCTAGCCTTGAAAAACGTAACCTGAGCAGGATAAATTGCCTGTGGCATATAAACACAAGCTGTTTGAAAGTTAGTTTTGAAAACCTGCATTATACCTTGAAGTTGCTTGATTCCAACATTGGGAGGCAGTAAATTCACCATTTGCAACCGCTCTTTGAAGTAGTTCAGTTGCTCCATAGGATCAAGAACTTTGAGAGCTTCTTCAGATACGTTTAAGCTCTTTCCGTAGATATTTTCATATATGCTGGCAATCATGTTCAGCCATCCAGCATCATCGCCATCAAAATCTAGTTCATTAGTTCTATAACCTGGTGCACGAGAGTCCAAAAGGGCTAGTAGAGCCACCTCATATCCCCGCTCGTGTAACTGAGTCGCCATCTCAAAAGCTACCATACCGCCAAAGGAATGACCACCCAAAAGGTACGGTCCAGAGGGTTGAATGGAGTGTATTGCTTCAATGTAATAAGCTGCCATGTCCTCGATGAGTGTGTGCGGCTTTGATTCCCCATCAAGACCGAGTGATTGCAATCCATAAAATGGTTGTTCTTTACCTAAATGATGTGCCAGGTTGTACAAGTAGATGGTATTGCCACCAGTTCCAGGCACGCAGAAGAAAGGTCGCTTAGAACCATTAGGCTGAATAGGTACTATTGGAGACCAATTTAAAGCATCTATCGGCTGGCGGAGAATAGTCGCTAGTTGTTCAATAGTTGAGTTTTGGAAGAGTGTCGCCAAGGGGAGATTTTTCTTGAATTGCTGCTCAATCCGTGCCATGAGTTGCACAGCTAAAAGAGAATGGCCACCGAGGTCAAAGAAGTTATCTTTTACTCCAACAGGGTAGACTTTCAGAACTTCTGCCCAAATTTGTGCCAGTTTCTGTTCTACGATATCAAGGGGTGGGACAAAGCTAGCTTGCATAGCGAGGTTGTTTGTATCAGGGTCCGGCAGGGCACGGCGGTCTACCTTACCGTTGGGCGTCAGGGGCAACGACTCCAGCATGACTATTGCAGATGGCACCATGTACTCTGGCAGCTTTGTTTTCAGGAATTGGCGCAACTTGCTCATTGTGGGTGCTGTGTGCTGTTGTGGCACGATGTAGGCGACTAAGCGCTGATCTCCAGGAGTGTCTACTCTGGTTGTGACCACAACTGAATGAACTGATGGGTGTTGACTCAATATTGCTTCTATCTCCCCCAATTCGATGCGGAAGCCGCGAATCTTTACTTGATTGTCGATACGTCCCAGGTATTCGATATTGCCATTGGGCAAATAGCGTGCTAGGTCTCCGGTTTTGTAGAGGCGGGAATTGGGGTCAGTGCTAAACGGGTTGGGGATGAATTTCTCTTGTGTTAACTCCCGACGGTTGAGGTAGCCTCGCGCTAAAGGGGCGCCACCGATGTGCAATTCTCCTGGTACGCCAATCGGCACTGGTTGCAGATTGCTGTCTAAGATGTAGATTTGCGTGTTGGCTATTGGGCGACCAATCGGGATAGTTTGCTGATGAATTCCGCTGTTGCAAGTCCAGTAAGTTGTATCAATGCAAGCTTCAGTCGGTCCGTAAAGATTGTGCAACTCTACATTCAAATTTGCAAACAAGCGCTCTTGAAGAGCGACAGGCAAAACTTCACCCCCGCAAAAGATTCGTCTTAAAGAGTCACAGGTTTCGATACCCCCTTGCTCTAGAAGGATTTGTAGCAAAGATGGGACAAGTTGAACAGCAGTGACCTTGCGATCAGCAATCTCTTTAATGAGATAAGCACTGTCCTGATGACCTCCGGGTCGAGCCATGACCAATTGCGCTCCCACAAGTAATGGCGCGTAAAACTCCCAAACTGAAGCATCAAAACTAAATGGAGTTTTCTGTAGGACTTTGTCTGCCTCAGTTAACGGGAAGGTTTCTTGCATCCAGAACATATGATTGCAAATGGCGCGGTGAGAAATCATTACCCCCTTGGGCTTACCTGTGGTTCCTGATGTATAAATTACGTAGGCTAGATTGTCAGCTACTACCTTGCTGATTAGGTTTTCCTTGCTCTGCTGGGCAATAATTTCCCAGTCGTTGTCTAGGTAGATTATCTGTGCTTGCTGTTTGGGAAGATTTTCTGAAAACCGCTGTTGAGTCAACAGCACAGGTACCTTGGCATCTGATAACATAAAAGCCAAGCGCTCTTTTGGATAGGCGGGGTCAAGCGGCACATAAGCCCCACCCGCCTTGAGAATTCCCAACAGTCCCACTACCATATCCAGTGAGCGTTCCACGCAAATGCCGACCAGTACCTCAACTCCAACACCCAAACTCTGCAAGTAATGTGCTAGTTGATTGGCACGACTATTTAATTCTCGGTATGTCAGTTGTTGCTCTTCAAACACAACTGCCACTGCATCTGGTGTCCATTCTACCTGCTGCTCAAATAATTCATGGATACATTTGTCTTGCGGATAGCTCACTTGTGTTTGATTCCACTCCACCAACAATTGATGGCGTTGTGCATCATCTAGCAATGGCAAATCAGATACTCGTTGAGAGGGATGACTCACAACTGCCTCTAACAGAGTTTGAAAATGTCCTGCCATTCGCTCAATAGTCGCCACATCAAACAGGTCTGTATTATACTTGAATGCACTCTTAAGCGATTCCTTTGTTTCAACCATTTCTAAGGTCAAATCAAACTGACCTTCTTGTTGCGCCATTTCAAATGGTTTCAGCAGTAAACTACCCCAATTAACTGGGATTCCTGTTTCGCTGTTGTTGAGTAAATCTACGACCTGATCTTGCTGTGGTTTTTGTAAGACAAACGATACTTGGAAAATTGGCGAATAGCTGATATCGCGATTCGACTGCAATTGTTTGACTAATAATGGAAAGGGATAATCTTGATGGGCGATCGCTCCTAATACCCTAGAACGGACTTGAGCTAGGAATGCTTTAAAAGTAGGATTACCCAAAAAATTTGCTCGCAGTACAACTGGATTGACAAAGTAACCAACAATGTTTGCAAACTCAGTCTTACTCCTACCTGTGGTTGAAGAACCCACTAAAATATCTGACTGCCCCGTGTAGCGATGGAGTAACACCCCAAAAGCTGCCAGAAGAATCATGTAAAGGGTTACTCCCTCAACTTGGGCTAACTCTTTAAGCTTTTGTACCACTTCTTTAGATAACTTAAAGGCATGGGAGGCTCCCTGATAAGTTTGTACTGATGGTCGAGGTCGGTCTGTTGGTAAATTTAGTAATGGCAACTCACCAGCTAATTGTTGTTGCCAGTATTTCCAAAGATCCTCTCCTTGAGAACCACCTAGTATTTGAGCCTGCCATTGAATAAAATCTTGATAGAAAAAATTTATTGCTGGTAAAGTTGCCTTGACTCTTTCTTTTTGGGCTGCATACAGCAACCGCAATTCGTTCACAAGTATCCAAAGAGACCATCCATCGCAAGCGATGTGGTGGATGGTTAGTAACAGAACATAGTCTTGTTCTGTGACACCAAACAAATTGAGCCGCATGACAGGTCCAGTTTCCAAATTAATTGGACGCTTGTACGCTTCAACAACCCGCTGCTTTAGTTCCTCCCCATTCCAAGTGGAAGCATCCACCTCTTCAAGCCAGACTTCCTGAAACTGATGAACTTCTTGAACTGGTTCACCGTTTTGCTCGCGAAAAGTGGTACGCAGCATTGGATGGCGAGCTATCAGCGTTCCAAAAGCCTGTCGCAAGGCTAGAACATCTAAATTGGAGCAGATGCGGGCTGTAAAGGCAACGTTATAAGCTGCGCTTTCAGGTGCCAACTTGTACAAAAACCATAGTGCTTGCTGACCGTGAGACAGAGGAATTGTATTAGGCGTTGCAGCACGCCTAATAAGAATATTTATAATTTCTAGTTTATGTTGCTTAATTTCGCTTAATAGTGCTGGAGTCAATACGTCCCGAGGTGATCGGTAGCACAGTTCGTTACCCTCAACCCACAGTTGTACATTTTTCGTCGAAAGATTGTGGAGGAACTGTGCTAAATTCATAATCTACCTTCAATCCAATTATCTAAGTTTGATGTCACTGCTAATTCGACAGATGTTTCTGTTGTAGATTTCACCTCTGTTAGTTGTTCGCTCACGTAGGCTGTTATACTCGCGACACTGAGTCCCTCCATAAATTTTACTATCGGGATGTCCACCCCGAAGTTATTTTGAACCCAGTTCCTTAGTTCTAGAGCCGTTAATGAGTCAAGTCCCATATTGTTCAAAGGCTTATCTACGTCCAGTTGGTTGGTTAAACCAAGAACTTTGGCAACTTGGGAACGAACATAGGTCATCAAAAGCGTTTGTTGTTCATGAGTGGTAGCATTCTTTAATTGCTCGAAAAACTCGTGTTGTTGAACCAATTGAGAATGCTGTTGTGCTAATTGCCCAGATGCTTGCTGAAAATCACTTAAGAAAGACCAGCGTGCAAATTGTTCGTCAAACTCGGACCAGTTAATCGGGACTATCCCAAATTGAACAGAGGATTGATTGAATAAATATTCTTCTAGCACCTCTAAAACCTGGTGGGGAGCAATAGTTCCTATTCCCCTCGTCTTGAGCCGATCGCCTATAGAGCGCCCAGCTGCTGCTCCTATCTCGCTAACAGCCCCCCAGTTAATGCTTAATCCTGGTAGCCCAAAACAGCGACGATAATATGCCAAGGCATCTAGAAAAGCATTGGCGGCTGCATGGTTGGCTTGACCAGGGGAGCCAAGTAACGAAGCAGAAGAAGATAACAACACAAAGAAGTCTAAAGGCAAATTTTGTGTTAATGTATGCAGATTCCAAGCTCCTAGAACTTTAGGAGCCATGACATTAGCAAAGCGTTGCCAACTCTGTTGTTGTAAAATTCCATCATCCAACACCCCCGCTGCATGAATCACTCCTGCTAAAGGTGGTAGAGATTCTTCAATTTGTGACAGTACTCGTCTGATTTGTTCAATATCAGATACATCTGTAGTTGCCACAATCACATTTGCGCCAGCTTGTTCTAACTCTTTCAACTGGTTATTTTGATTTGAACTAGCACCACTGCGCCCTACTAGTACCAAATACCGTGCTCCCTTGTTGACCATCCAGCGAGCTACCAGTAAACCCAAACCTCCGATACCACCTGTAATTAGGTAGGTACTATCTTCACGCAAGACTGGCAGCTTGTGGGGAGTTCTTTCAACAATTACAGAATCATTGATTTGTTGGCGGCGAACTAACCGAGCCACGTAACGTTCTTGGTCGCGAAAAGCAACTTGGTCTTCAGCATTTTCTGACCAGATTTCCTCAAACAGTTCTTGTACTTCATCTCCCACAGCCTCGGGGTCTAAATCCACCCGTACACAATTGAGTTCTGGATGTTCCAGAGCAATCACTTTTCCCATACCCCATAACGGAGATTGAACTATTCCTGGAACCTGAGAATTTGCACTTGTGACAGACTGCGCTCCTTTTGTCACTAACCACAAGCGTGGAAGCTCAGGAAATCCTGCCTGTGCTATTGCTTGAACTAGGTGCAAGGTACTACCGCATACAGATTGTAAAGCTGTTTGTAAATTATCGCTGCTTAAAGCTTGTGCTGTCACTGCATCTATACTCCAGCAGTTGACGATTCCGTACAGAGATTGGTTTGCTCCCACCGTCGTTAGTAGCTGGCTGAAGTCTTCTGGTTGAGTTGGGTCTATTCTAAATTCTTCTGAGCTTAGTTGTTCATACCCATTACCTTTAATGGCTTCTCCTTGCTTGTGCCAGAGTTTTTCTATTGCTTGGAACGATTCACCATAATCTATTCCTCGGCTGCGAAACTCTTGGTACAAATTAATCGGCGATATCTCTTGTGTGTCTTGTGTAATGAAAGACTCCCAATTTTCCGGCGAACTTTGACTACATTGGTCTGCTTTAAAGACTTTTCCACTAACATGCAGTGTCCAAACTGTTTGTTGGTCTTCTGACTCCTCTGTTAGACTAAAAATTTGGAAAGAGTAGGCTGAGTTTTCATCAGGTGTCAAAATTAACTGTATTGTCTTTTCTTGTTCATCATCCAGCATTAATGCTTGTTGGATGACGATATCTTCTAAAACTAAATCATCGGACTTCAAAACAGCAGCCCCAGCAGCCAAAGCCATTTCTATATAAGCACTAGCAGGCACTATCACTTTCTGATAAACGCGATGGTGCTGTAGATATGCTGGCGAATTCTGGCTAATTTGAGATGAAAACTGAATTTCTTTTAACTTTAATGGAGAATTGAGTCGCCGACCAAGGAGGGGATGTGTTTGCCGAAATTGATCTCTATTTGTGGATAATTTAACTATTTTATCAATTGTAACCTTTGTATTTTCCACCCAATAACGTTGGCGTTGGAATGGGTAAGTTGGCAATGCCACTCGCTTACGGTTATTGTCTCGGTTAAAACCTACCCAATCTACCTCGACTCCACGTACGTATAATCCCGCTAAACTCTGTAGCATCTGCTGCCAATCTGACACTCCTGGACGCAAACTGGGTAGCCAGACTCCCACTTGTTCGCTTAAGCAGTTGCGCCCCATCCCCAACAATGTCGGTTTGGCTCCGATCTCTACAAATACCTCATAACCTTTTGCATTCAGTGTCTTGATACTTTTGGCAAATTGTACAGGACGGCGTAAATGTTGACACCAGTAATCAGGCGAAATCTCTTGCGATGTCAGTTGTTCTCCTGTGAGGTTGGAGATGATCTCAATTTGGGGAGTGGCGTAGTTGACTGTAGCAGCAACCTCACGAAATTGAGCCAGTATTGGCTCCATCAGTGGTGAGTGGAAGGCATGCGATGTTTGTAGCTTTTTCGTTGTGATTCCTGCTGCTTCTAAGGAGGCACAGATGCTTCCGACTGTCTGCGCTTCACCAGATATCACTGTGTTTTCTGGTCCATTTAAGGCGGCAATCGCTACTTTATCAGTATATAGCTCCGTGATAGCACGTATGGTCTCCTCCGAGGCATACACTGCTACCATCTCACCACCAGCAGGTAAACTCTGCATCAGTTGGCTTCTTGCTGCAATCAGCTTGAGTCCATCTTCTAAACTCAATACTCCTGCTACACAAGCAGCAACGTATTCTCCTAAACTATGACCCATCACGGCAGTGGGTACAATACCCCAAGATTTCCATAACTCAGAGAGTGCATATTCAATGGCAAATAAAGCAGGTTGGGTGTAAGCTGTTTGGTCTAATGGCGAAGTCTCTCCCGCTTGGGGGTAAAGAACGCTTAGCAGTGACTTGTCCAGATAGGAACGTAAAATTTCATCACAACGGTCTAGGGTTTGGCGAAAGATGGGCGCAGTTTCGTAGAGTTGGCGTCCCATGCCTATATATTGCGAACCTTGCCCAGTGAATAAAAATGCGACTTTTGAACGCTTCTTGCTTTTTACCTGACCACTGACAACTGTGTTAGTCTCACCTGAAGCCGTAAAAGCAGATAGTTCTTTTTGCAACTGCACCTTAGATTCAGCGATAATAGCGAGGCGGTAGTCAAAATGGGATCGCCCCGTGTTAGCAGTAAAGCAAACATCTGCTAGCGACACCTCAGGATGTTTCAAAAGAAACTCCTGATAACTTTGCGCCATCTCTAAGAGTGCTTTCTCACTTTTAGCTGACAAGGTCAGAAGATGCAATTGACGTTCAATTGCTTTTTTCTTTTGACTTTTAGCTTTTGAATTTTGACTTAAGAGTGGTGCTTCTGCCAAAACCACATGAGCATTTGTGCCGCCAAAACCAAAGGAGCTTACCCCAGCTAGTGCCAAACCAGTTCCTTGCGGCCAAGGCGACAAAGTTTGTTGAACTCGTAGCGGCAGTTTATCAAAGGGAATATAAGGATTTGGCTTTTGGAAATGCAGGCTTGGTGGAATTTGTCGATGTTTAAGAGATAACGCCACTTTAATCAACCCAGCAATTCCCGCTGCTGCTTCTAGATGTCCTATATTGGTCTTGACCGAACCCACCTTACAATAGCTTCCTTGAAGGCGTCCTTCTGCTAGCACCTTTCCTAAAGCCTTCATCTCTATTGGATCGCCCAACTTTGTGCCAGTACCATGTGCTTCAATATACTGAATTTGTCCAGGGGAGACACCCGCCTTAAAGTAGGCTTCTCGCAGCACTGCCTCTTGTGCTTTGGGATTGGGAGCTGTCAGTCCATTGCTACGCCCGTCTTGGTTAACTGCACTCCCCTGGATAACTGCATAAATGCGATCGCCATCTGCCAGAGCTTGTGATAATGTCTTCAATACAACCATCCCAGCCCCTTCGCTGCGAACATAGCCATTCGCTCGAGCGTCAAAGGTTTTGCAACGACCATCGGGAGCTAAGAAACCCCCTTTGGCAAAGCCAACCGTAACCCAGGGTGATAACATCACATGCACGCCTCCCGCTAACGCCAAGCTGCACTCTCCACTCCATAAGCTTTGGCAAGCTAGATGAACTGCAACTAGAGAAGATGAGCAGGCAGTATCAATTGCTATGCTTGGCCCAGTAAAACCAAATATGTAGGAGATACGGTTAGCAGCAATGCAATTAGTATTACCTGTGGCTGCATAAGCATCAATGTTGCTGGGATTCCCTATTAAAAGCTCGTAGTAGTCGAAGCTAGAAACGCCAATAAAGACGCCTGTTGGTTTACCTGCCAAATGCTCCGGAATTTGTCCGGAATCTTCTAGAGCTTCCCAAGCCACTTCTAATAAAAGCCGCTGTTGCGGATCTATGCTCACAGCTTCTCGTGGAGCTATAGCAAAAAATTGGGGATCGAATAAATCTACCTGCTTGAGGAACCCACCCCAACGGATACTCATTTTTTCGGGCTTTTCTGTGTCCTGCTCGTAAAAAGTTTCTAAATTCCATCGCGAAGAAGGCACTTCTGTGATGGCATCCACACCACCATGCAACAATTGCCAGAAGCCTTCTGGATTCTCAGCACCAGGGAAACGGCATCCTATGCCAATAATTGCAATCGGTTCTCTATTTATCATGCTGTTCATGGGTTTTGACTTTGATCTCTCAATGTTGCAATTGATGGCTTGGTTTTATTCAGCAGTTTCTGGCGTAAAGGCAATGGGGAGAGCTTTCAGACCGCGTAAAGTGACATTATTTCGCCACTTCAGCTTGTCTGTAGATAGCTTCAGGGCAGGCAGTTGTTGCACAAGTGTGTTGATGGCAATTTCAGCTTCGAGCCTTGCGAGTGCTGCACCCAAACAATAGTGGATACCGTCGGCAAAAGACAAGTGAGTGTTATCTTGTCGTGTAATATCGAGGTGATCGGGATCAGTAAATCGGGCAGGATCGCGGTTTGCAGCTCCCAAGGAAACAAAAACTTTCTCACCTGCTCGAATGGTCACACCATTTATATCAACGTTTTCAGTTGCTACTCGTGTGGTGAGTTGGATTGGGCTATCGTAGCGCAGCAGTTCCTCCACAGCTCCTTGAATGAGCGTTGGTTGCTGTTTCAGCTTTTGCATCTGGTCCGGGTGACGCAACAGGGCAAGCATACCGTTGCCTATAAGATTTATTGTGGTTTCTTCACCAGCAACAAACAACAGCATACACACGGATACAATTTCTTCTTCACTGAGCTTCTTATCCTGTTCTTTAGCTGCAATCAGGGTACTCAGCAGATCCTGTTGAGGTTTTTTTTGTCGTTCTGCAATCAGGCTTTTGAAGTAATCCGTGAACTCCAAGGCAACTTTATTCATCCGCTCATAGTCTTCCAGAGACCTGAGTGGATCTAAAACAGAAGACAGTTCATCAGTCCAACGATGCAGCTTGGAGCAATCCTCAATCGGCAGACCCAGCATTGCGGCAATGACCTTGACAGGTAATGGGCAGGCAAAATCGGACATAATGTCCATAGAACCCTTGTCCCAAACTTTGCTAATCAGTTCGTCCGCTACTTCCTGGATTTGGGGACGCAAGCGTTTAACGCTTGCAGAAGAAAAGGCTTTGCTAACCAGACCTCGTAGCCTGGTATGGTCGGGCGGATTTAAATAGATTAACCATTTGCCAGTGGCTTGTACAAGTCCATTAAAATCCCCCTGCTCCAGGTAATGGCTTCTCTGTTTTATCTTTTTTGGTGTTGCACAAATGCAAAAGCGAGAATCGCGCAAAACTGCCTTGGCATCAGTGTAACGAGTAAGTAGCCACACACCCATAAAGGTTCGGTGTACAGGTTCAAAACAGCGGAGGTGGTGGTAAGTGGGATAGGGGTCAGCTTGAAACTCTGGGTCGAGAGGATTAAATTTGAACGCTTTTGCTGCTCCTGATTTTTCAGTCTCAAAAGAACTAATAGCTCGGTGGTTGAGATTGGTAATAGACTCCATTTTTTAGATTTCTCCTCAAACACCGATAAAAGAATCTTCACGCTGCTGGTGGCATTCTGCTTCTAGATATTGAGCTAGCACTTTGATATTGGGGTACTCCCAAAAAATAGTGGGTTCAAGTTGACAATCTAGCCATTCAGCTAATTCGCCCGTCAAGCTAATTGCTACTGCTGAATCTAAGCCATATGTGGCAAAAGGCTGTTGAATGTCTATCTCATCGGGAGATACTTTTAGATATAAGGCGAGATGAGAAACAACCCAGGTTGCGATTGGCTCCGCCAGTGCCCCTTGGGCAATCGCTTCTTCTGTAAAAGCTGGTTTGAACGATTTTCCATCGGTCTGCGACTCATCTTTTGAATGCATTGAGTCACATTGGGCTTCTGCTTCTTGTTGGAGTTGTAGTAAGTCTATTTGTTGAAGGCTTGCTGTCCAATCTCCGACAACATCCAAACTTCCATTCAAAAAACCATCCCGACAAGCTAGGCGCTGAATCTTACCACTGGATGTTTTCGGGATACTGGCTGTCTTCAGTAGCACAACAGCATAAACTTGTAGCTGGTGCTGCTCGGACACCGCTTGACGAATAGCCCTAACGACCTCATCTAGATCTAGCTTTTGTAAGTAACTCCGTTCTACCTCTTGAACAATGACTAACCGTTCAACACCTTCTACCTCCACAGAAAATGCAGCCCCGCAATTCGGTCGCAATGCTGAATGACTCTTTTGGATTGTCAATTCAATATCCTGGGGATAATGATTTTGCCCCCGGATGATAATCATGTCTTTGATACGACCCGTGACGAATAACTCGCCATCAAGTAAAAATCCTAAATCTCCCGTGCACAGAAACGGTCCTTCTGTTGTGTCTTGCAGTTGTGCATTAAAAGTCTGTTGAGTTTCCTGAGGTTTTTTCCAGTAGCCACCAGCCACACTCAGTCCCGAGACCCAGATTTCTCCTATTTGTCCATCTCGACACTTAGTTAATGACTCAGGGTGAGCAATGACAATTTTTTGGTCTAAGGGGCTTCTACCCACACCAACAATTGCCCTGGTATCCTCTTGGTCTGCTGTAGCAGTCTCTACCAAGTTTTGCTTTAAAGCTTTATCCTTAACGAAGCGAATAACTGGTGGATCTGTTTTCAAACCCCCAGACACAATTAAAGTTGTTTCAGCCATTCCGTAGCAGGGGTAAAAAGCACTTCTTTTAAAGCCGCAATCTTCAAAAGTGGCTGAAAACCGCTCAATAGTTTGGGCAAGCACAGGTTCCGAACCACTAAAAGCGACCTCCCAACTACTCAAATCCAGTTGAGATCGCTGTTCGTCCGTAATTTTGTCAACACACAGGTCGTAAGCAAAATTGGGTCCACCGCTGGTAGTCGCTTTATATTGAGAAATAGCTTTTAACCAGCGAAAAGGCTTTTGTAGGAAAGTCTCTGGTGACATCAGTGTCACCGGAAAAGCCCCATATAGGGGCTGTAGCACTCCACCAATCAATCCCATATCGTGGTATTGAGGAAGCCAGATGACACCATGACTGTCAGGCGTATGCCCAAAACACTTGTGAATTAAAGCAGAATTGTGCAACAAATTGCCATGACTGACCATCACTCCTTTGGGTTTCCCTGTCGAACCAGAAGTGTACTGGAGAAATGCCAGTGAGTTGCTGGTTATCTCTGGTTTCAACCAATTACTTGCAAGGTCGTTACTAATATCATCAGTTGCTATACATTGCAAAGCTGCTAATTCTGGTTCTTGTTTCCAGCTTTGCGCCAAGTTGGTAATCACGGATGTGGTGGTGAGTGCCAAAGTTGCCTGCGCGTCTTGTGCAATAGCTTGCAACCTTGTCATGCGCTGATTGCGGCGTGGTGGATATACAGGAACAGCAGTAACACCTGCATACAGACACCCGAAAAAAGCCGCAATAAATTCCAGTCCTGGCGGGTATAAAAGCAGCGCTCTTTCTCCAGTAGCTTTCATGCTCTGTAAGAAAGCAGCAAGCGATAAGCCGGAGGCTTGACGCAGAGCGTATCGCGCTTTTTGGTCTAATGCTTGATAAGTTAAGCTAACTTCTTGTGTTTCTCCATCTACCAAAAAGGTATATGCCACAAGCCAAGGTTGCTGTAGTGCTCTTTTGCGTAACAGGTCAACCAAAGTCGCTTCACTGAAAGTGGGTACTGAAAATAATGAAAATAAATTATTGTCCATCAACTCTCCTGCCTCGTTATAAGCATCAGTAAAGTGAGAATATTTGTACAAGCTCGAGCGGGTTTTTCTCGACACTCTTGAATTTGTGTAGATCAGTTAGTCCTAGTGCATACAAATAAAGAGTTTTTCGGCGTTGTTAGTCACAAAAAATTTCTGTAGCTTTCAGCGGTTTGGCAAAAGCCTGGAGTTTAGACTAGTTTCTGGTTACAAAAGCAAATGAGAGCGATTTTTAAAATTAGCGATCGCCTGAACAAGCAGAAGTCGTGATTCTCTCTATCGCTTACGCTATTTTCTCATTTTAATAGTAATTTATTTTACATTTATTCACGTAGATTTTTCTCGAACTGATGTGATTTTTTTGTACGCTTTATTCCCATACTCCTGGTTTATCCCCTAGGTGCAAGATCTAAGTAACCCCACTACCACTCTGAAGAAGTGTATTAGTTGAGTCGAAAATCGATAGGGACGTGGAATTGCTAAAATTCGCGCTGAATGCGAAATCGGCAGCCTGAGCGGATGAAACTGCAAACACAAAGGGAATCGATGAACAAGTCACCATCGCAAGCAATACAGGGAATTTTGGAAGTTTCATGAATAACACGTCGAATTCTTGAATAAATAAACGCGATTTCTCTAGAAATCTCTAGGTAGATGCCTATTCTTTCGTTAAATCCGGGAATCAGAATTTAGGGCTTCTGATCTCTGAATTTATCGTAGTATCGGTTATGAACCTTAACAAACTTGATTAGCAATCTCTACATAGGTAGTGACGCAAAGCTGATCGTTTGAAAAGTTAAAGTGTCAGAAGAATTCGGCCAATAATTAAGCTTTATTAATTCAGTGTTTATCTAGGCTGTAACTAATATGCATCAAGTTACAATATTGTAATAAAGCAGTCAACGATTGATACACAACTTCCTACTTTTTCCTACTTTTCCTACTTTTCCTACTTAAGCTAGAAAACTATAAAATAATCCTGCATTAAGAGATGATTTATAAAGTAAACCTTAAATTATAGGGTGCGTTATGGCAACGCTTAACACACCGAGAAAGATGGTGCCCTGCGGCTAATCCTCAATCTCTCAAACTCCGAAATCCTTGCATAGCCGCAGGACACCCTACTTAATATTTACTTTATAAATAGGCTCTAACAGTTAGCAAAAGCTATGTACTGAATCTTACGGGTAGTCGTTCAAGATGCATAATGTGAGTTTTGACAAATATTCTGTACAAGTTGCCCTTCTATTTTTGCAACCCAATGGCTACATCTGGTAATGTTTTTCCATCTCCATTCACAAAAGCCCAACGACTAATCACTCGTCCTCCGTTTTCTAAGCCTCCTGATAACCATTGTGGTACAAAGCCATAACCCCCTTCTTCCAATTGTCCTGATTCAATAGTCCAGAATTTTTTACCTTTATTTCCTCCATTGATACGCCATGCAAGGTTAGGGAAATAATAATCTCCTGATTTTAAGGAGTTTAATTGTGACTTTAATTCGGGGATTGCACTCAAAGAAATCGCTCCCTCATAAATCGTCTGATTACCAGAACGACTAAATTGTATCTTTCCTTCTGCTCCACCTGATGGAGTCGCATTCATTTTCATCAGAGGCGGATTCAGAGTTGCATTGGTTGGATAATATCCCTGATGATTTGTACCAGGAGCACGATATCTCCACAACTCACTGTTATTTCCCGTACTATACGTAGCAAAAAATTCATAATCTACATCTGCAGCCAAAGCCTTTTCATAAAGCAAGTGACCTTTTAGCAAGTCATCAGGATTATTTTTCGTGCAATCGATATTAAGAAATAATCCATCTCTATTATCATCACCTTTAGCACCATCAACTCGATTTTTTCTGAACCATTCAAAACTAGGATTAAATGGAGGAAATGGCGCATGATTATCGTCTGCAACTTCCCCAGCAAAATACAAGTTATTCGCATCCCATGCTACTTTGAACTTATATGCTCCATCGC
This sequence comes from Scytonema sp. PCC 10023, assembly GCF_963920835.1. NCBI lineage: Bacteria > Bacillati > Cyanobacteriota > Cyanophyceae > Nostocales > Scytonemataceae > Scytonema > Scytonema sp. PCC 10023. Next base: position 49,333 of record NZ_CAWUDP010000030.1, on the reverse strand, counting down.
CCATAGTTGTTGCAATGACATCAGACCAGTCATTCAAATTACCATCTACATTTATGGTCTTCTTTGGAGCATACGCTGATTGTATTTTCCAGGAACCTGTTTGCGGTGATGATTTTCCATTTATTGATAAGGAGTAGGTAATGTTGTAAGTATTATCGCTATTTGTAGAGAAGGAATTGATTGGGAAACTAATATTTTTTTGTTCGCCTGGTTGTAAATTTTCAAATCCTATACTGTTTGTCGCTAAATTCCATCCATTGGGAGGAGTTATTGTTAGTTTTCCGCTACGAGGTTTGTTGACAACATTTTCAACTTTTATATCAATTGTTCTACCTTTGATAACAGGCCCTGATAAAGATAATGGTGTGATTTTGACTTCCGTTTTTAATTGAAAATTCGCATTCTGCAATATCTGCTTTAACTTGGAAGCTGGCATATCAGCTACTATATATACAACTTCTACTGGATTCAAAGGAATGTTATTCAAATTGTTGATTTTATTTCCTCTGTAATCGTAGGCTTGTACATCTACGCCATTCATAGACATAGTCCCAGAATACTCATCAGAAGGAAGATTTCCTTTCGCCTGACTACCTCCATTGGGATTCCAAGGATTACCTATCTTACCATAAAATGGACCATTAACAAATACCGCTGCTCTCGCACGCTTATCTGCTGAATAATCGTTTTCAAAAACGATTCCCCACATTGATTTTGAATTAGGAAATACATCATCTACTATTTTGGTTCCTTCCAAAACCCGAGTCATAGTTTTATATGCATCCTTCGCAGGATTATTGTCTTTAATATCGTGCATTCCATGTCCACTCCAGTTAAACCAAAAAGCTCTTACGGGTCTTTGAGCATAATGACCAGCTAACATATGTAGGAGGTAACTGGAGGGTATCGTACGAGCTACCCAGATGTCTTTATCTGAGGAGAACATCTCAGTATATGTTCCAAACTCTGTTTGCCACGCTCCTGCCTTACCTTGTGTCTTAGAAAACTTTTGATCTAATTTTAATTGCATCAATGTACTATGGAAGGCACTCGGACCAGGAAAAGCATATGCATGGTTTATAGAGCCATCCACATACCCTATATCATTCCCCTGACCATACATAATATCTCTGCTATATGCTACAGAACCTCCACCAATTAAATTAACATTTGGAAAATCAGCTTTTACCTTTTTCCAAATTCGTTTAATCATGTCTCTGTATTCTTCCGCTGTTCCACCGTTCCATGCCCATTCATCAACCCACGGTTCATTCCAATGCTCATAATTAGGCATCAAATCATGAGTAGCGGCTACCCAGTCATAAAATTTTTGTATATAAGCATCCATGTTTTTTGGAGGACCTAATTTGTCCTCTTTCCAAGGAGATGGATAAAAAGGAGTTTGTAATGTAGATACCCCATAACTTTTTAAGGTATTTATTCTGTTTCTCAAGATTTTAGGATCACCATTCCAGCGGTCAAATTCTACTTGTATACCACGAACCCATTTGATTCCAAGCTCTTGAGATACTGGACCGACAATCTTTGGATCACTATAACCAAATGCTAAACCGAAGGGAGAATTGGGAGCTAAGCCAGTGTACCTTGGAGGTAATTGTGCATAGCTATAACTTTTTAGGCTCAATAATAAGCACAAAAATCCTACAAGTAAACTTTGCCCTAAGTACCTCAAGCAGACTTTTAAAGCAAGTGTTTTTTGTTTTTTCATAGAGATTAAATATTCAGTAAAATAATAAGTTTTTGCTTGCCTTTTTGTTGTATTGCAGTAAGCTTCTGCGTGGACTGGAGTGTTTTATTTTTCTATTTGTAGAAGATTAGTTGCAATTGCACTCTAAATATAGACTGAAATTGAGCCACTCCGCGCTCTAAAGAGACGCGGATTCAGGCAGAGGCATTTCTAACTTGTTGCTCTTTACAGCTATCTGGTTAGAGTTTCTGCCTTCGTTGGAGACCCGCTCCGAGGGAGAATCAGACTGCCTGCTTTGGGACGCGCTTACGGGAATTGCGGGTTAAATGACGTTGCCACGCCTCCAACAAGAGCGGTTCCACTCCTGGATACTCGTTTACAGCATCCTGCAATGACAACTTATCCTGATTTACGTACCTACTCAAAAATGCACTAAACAAATCTCGATGATGCTCTGGGATGCCCGTTACATCACGGTGAACTCGTTCAGACAATGACTTTTTGATGCGACTGCCGTCTAAATGAGTTTGAGACAGTGCTGTCTTTTGAGTAGAGAACTTGATGAACGAACCGCCAGCGTTTTCAGCTTTACGTTTCAGTTCTGATTGAACAAATCCAGGGGACTTAACAGCTATGGCTTTACCATATCGCTTTTGCCATCCCTTCACGCTAACGTTTTCTGTTTTGATGTTCTTGCCATGCCTCAAGATTTCGTTAACAACACGACGATTTTGAGACTTGGTATATGCTGTTTTACGACGCTCTAACTCACGTTTCTTCTGTGCGGTTTTACGATAATTACCAGACTTTTTCCACTGACGTTTACCTTTTTTGGGCTTACCTTTTTTGATAACAGTCTTACGTCCTTTACGTGCTTCAAAGTCCGATTCAAAGTTATCAGGATTTAAGCCACGTTGGGAGCGTTGCATCTGTCGTTGTAACCTGGTTATTTCCTTTGAAAAGGTCAGAACTTTATCCGCAAAGGGTAATAAATCAGCATGACTATCAGCAACAAACGCAATGTTAGAAACGTTCAAGTCAAGCCCAACTAATCCATCAGAAACATAGTTCTGTGGTTTCTGGTAGGAAATACCTTCCAAAACAATCTGTGCATACCATCGACGTTTCCCATTGAGTTCACGCCGAATGATGCGACAATATTTGACTGGGCAAGACAAACCATGCTTGATAACTTCATTGTTAAAATCAATAATTGCGCTTAATTCTAGTCCCGCCCAGACAACCCGGTCATCTTTCCATCTAATACCTTGCTTATTGGTCTTGCCTTCAACAGAACGAAACCGACTTTCGACCTTAAAACGCACATCTTTAGCTTTGCCAAATAAAACACGCTCAACAGCCTTAAATGCACGTGTCGCTATCTTCTGTTGAGTGTTAGAATCAACTTTTTCGGCTATCCACCTTGAGTCCTTTGCGGCTCTATTAGCGTAGGATTGTAAATCGTAATCCGTGAATCGGTATGCTTCACGTGCTTTGCTAAAAGCGTCACTGCGCTCTTTTTTCCTATCTCGCGAAATCTTTCTAGCTAGTTGATATGGCTCGGATTTGCGTACTAATCCCATCCTTGTTTTTGCTTCTCCAAGCACATTGTTGTACAACCTCATGGCTGCATTAAAACGTGCTTGCAATTCCGAATCTTGCTTGCTATCTACCTTTAAAGGTAGTTCTAAGACAAATGATGGTTTAGTACTTCGTGGCATAACTTGCAATCACCTCCTTTGTTTGTTAGTCTATATCTAGTTTAGTCATCACTTCTAAATATGTCAACAGGCAAAGGTAAAAAAAGAATTAGAAATGTACCGATACTGTACGATGAAGTCAAAAAAAGACACGGCATCCTGTTAACAGATACCGCGTGGGCATCGTTAGTTAGTGCAGCTAAAAAAAACAATGTTAGTGTTAGTGAATTAATTGAAGTTTGGGCAAGAAATTGTGACGCTGAATAAATGAGGGCGCGTCGCATTTGGGCCCCGATTTAAAAATGCGGGGCGTGACCTCGCTCCCGCGTTATTTTCGGTGTACTTTTGGGTGAAATGGTAACAGCGGTTTTCTTTTAAGTGGGCATTGACCAATATCTCAAATGTCCATAACATTGGCGATCGCCCCACGGCTATCCAAATAACGCGCTTCGCTCATTTTTGTGAAAAGCCGTGGAGTGGGCTTTCTGCTTTCTGCTTTCATTGTTATGAGCGCCAAAGTACAACCGCTCATATCGCAACAATAGACCGCTTCCGAGGTGAACTGCGTTCCAAAAATCTCTCCAAGTATAAATGCAAATGCTCGACTCAACCATCGACAATGGAAGCTGAAGTGATCGCTGCGGAAGATACGACGTGAACGGAGACGAGTTTGTTAAGCAGATTCAAGACTTGCAGAAACGCATGGCTGAACTGCAACAGAATGCCAGCCAATTACCTTTAAAGCAACAAAGTCAATTGACTCAAGACCTTGAGAGATTGAGCCATGCTTTGAGGGAATTGCAGGTAACTGAGGAAACTATCCGGCCTTTGCTGTCTGCGGTACAGCAATCCAAAGATTCAATTATCATTACTACAGCAAAACTCGATCCACCGCACCCTAAGATTGTCTTTGTCAATCCAGCCTTTAGCCAGATGACTGGTTACACGAGTGAGGAAGTGCTAGGCAAAACTCCACGTATACTGCAAGGTCCCAAAACTGATCGTGGGCTGCTAGACGATTTACGTCAACATCTATCTGAGGGAATACCTTTCCACGGCGAGGCAATTAACTATCACAAGGATGGCACGGAATTTTATATTGAATGGCATATTACCCCAATTCGTAATGTCAACCAGATGATCACGCATTTTGTTGCCATTCAACGAGACATTACCGCTCGCAAACTCATGGAGCAAGAACGCGATCGCCTGCTTGAACGGGAGCAAGCGACTCGTGCTGAAGCAGAAGCGGCAAACCGAATCAAAGATGAGTTCTTGGCAATGCTCTCACACGAATTGAGAACCCCGCTCACCCCAATTTTAGGCTGGTCAAAGCTGCTGCAAACAAACAAGCTATCGGAAGCGAAGCTTCAAGAAGCACTCGTCAAGATTGAGCAGCATGCCAAACGTCAGGCGCAACTGGTCGATGACCTGCTTGACCTCTCGCGGATCATACAAGGCAAATTAGCACTCAATTTGACTTCAGTCACACTAGTCGCGCCGATTGCTGCTGCTTTGGAAACGGTTCGTCTAGCGGCTGAAGCGAAGTCAATTCATATTAAGACGATGCTTGACGTGACTGTGGGACAAGTCATCGGCGATGCAAACAGACTGCAACAAGTCTTCTGGAACTTGCTTTCAAATGCGATAAAATTCACACCAGAGGGCGGTTGTATTAGGGTGGAATTAGAACGAGTGGATCGCTATGCTGAGATTGTAGTTAGCGACACGGGACAGGGTATTCATCCTGACTTCCTACCGTTTGTGTTTGACCGTTTCCGGCAGGAAGATGGTTCCATCACGCGCGAATTTGGGGGCTTGGGCTTGGGACTGGCTATCTCCCGGCAACTTGTGGAAGCTCATGGCGGAACGCTCGTGGCAGAAAGTCCTGGCGTTGGAGGTGGCGCAACCTTTACTATCAGACTACCTTTAATGACGAGTTCCCAACAAACAAACTTAAACAGCGAACTGCCCAAGCCATCCCTGGATTTGACTGACATAAAAGTCCTGGTGGTAGAGGATGACGCTGGTACGTGGGAATTTGTCGCCTTCGCACTCGAACAGTATAAGGCTGATGTCACCGCAGTGGCATCGGCAACTGAGGCGCTAGAAGTACTGGCAAACCAGAAGCCAGATATACTTGTGATCGATATTGGAATGCCAAAAGTGGATGGCTACACGCTGATACGTCAGATTCGAGCAATGACGCCAGAACAAGGAGGAATGATTGCGGCGATCGCCCTGACGGCTTATGTAAAGGAGCATGATCAGCAACAAGCACTTGCGGCTGGTTTTCAAAAGCATGTCCCTAAACCTGTTGAGCCAGCTCAATTAGTTGCAGTTGTTGCCCAACTTAGTGGCAAAGAGAATTCACGGAGACTAGGGACTAGGGATTAGGGACTAGGGATTAGGGATTAGGGACTCTTTACTGGAAGGAATTAAGGACGGGGATTGCAACAGTCCGCCCTATTCCAGAGATTGGAACAATTCTGCGGGGATTTTGGGTAAAGCCCCAATCCCTAATCCCCAATCCCTAATCCCCAATCCCCTGAGTTGGGCTACACAGGCAAGGAACACTTTAGGATTTGTGGTTTAATCATAAGAATCAGCGCTGTCATAAAAAAGTTTTTGCAACACAATCATTAGTTTCACACTGTGTTAGACCAATCCACGCCTGAATTTTCCCGTCTTCATCGACGACTACCTGATCAAAGGTGGCAAATTTCCCCTCAAAAAACAGAATTGGCGCAAAAGTTAGCCCAAACCACGAATTTACCGCCCTTAATCAACCAACTGTTGATAAACCGGGATATTGAAACAAAAGAACAAGCGCAAGCTTTTTTAAATTCAGGAGATTTGATCTTACCTTCGCCTTTGGACGACTTTCCTGATTTGGCAATGAGTTTGGAGTTGTTGGAGTGGGCGATCGCCTCTCAACAAAAAATCGCCATCTGCGGTGACTACGATGCTGATGGAATGACAAGCACTGCTTTACTTTTGCGTAGTCTGCGTTGGTTGGGCGCTCAAGTCGATTATGCTATTCCCAGTCGGATGCATGAAGGCTACGGTATCAATAAACGCATTATTGAAGAATTCCATAGCGAAGGCGTAGGATTGATTCTGACTGTGGATAATGGTATTTCAGCGTTTGAACCAATTGCCAGAGCCAGAGAACTTGGTTTAAAAGTTATTATCACCGACCACCACGACATTCCTCAACAATTACCCCCAGCTAACGCCATTCTCAATCCGAAACTTATACGAGAATCTTCACCTTATCGCGGTATTGCTGGTGTTGGCGTCGCCTATATTTTGGCTGTATCCCTCGCCCAAAAACTAGGACAGGCTAATGATGACATATTAGCTTCGATGCTGGAACTGTTTACGTTGGGAACCATCGCGGATTTAGCCCCCTTGACTGGCGTTAACCGCCATTGGGTAAAAAGTGGTTTGCAGCAGTTACCCAAATCTAAGCTTGCTGGAGTACAGGCGCTGATTCAGGTGTCTGGGGTGCAGGCGAGTCAAGGACAAGGGGAGCCAGCACTGCGGGAGGGTTTCCCTCCGCAGGTGTCTGGCGTGGACGAATCAATTCAAAATACCCTACGGGAAGCCGCCCAGGGGGCGTCTACAAAATCTAAAATTCAAAATTCAAAATCTCTCAAGCCGGAGGATATTGGCTTTCGATTGGGTCCGCGAATTAATGCAATTGGTCGGATTGCTGACCCACAAATTGTTATAGAATTGCTGACGACTGACGATATGGGAATAGCGCTGGAAAGGGCTATGCAGTGCGAAGCCATTAACCGCCAGCGTCGGGAAATGTGCGAGCAAATTGAGCAAGAGGCAATAGAAATCGTAGAAACAGAATACCTTGCTTGTCTACCACAAGACCGTGTACTAGTCATTGTGCAACATAACTGGCACCACGGTGTGATTGGTATTGTTGCTTCTCGTTTGGTGGAACGTTACGGTGTGCCGGTGTTTATTGGTACCTTTGAGGATGAAGAACACATTCGCGGTTCAGCGCGTGGAATTCCAGAGTTTCATGTATTTGATGCTTTGGAATATTGTCAGGACTTGCTTGGCAAATTCGGCGGACACAAAGCTGCTGGGGGATTTTCTTTACCATCAGAGAATTTGCAGGGCTTGCGATCGCGTCTGAGTGAGTTTGCGAACTTTTGTCTTGAACTCCAGCACCTCAAACCACTTTTGAAAATTGACACTCAAGCCAACCTCAATCAAATTCATTACCAGCTTTATCAACAGCTTAATGTTTTGCAGCCTTGTGGTATCGAAAACCCAGATCCAGTCTTTTGGACACCCAATGTTCAAATCCTTGAGCAACAAATTGTGGGCAAAGGTCATCTCAAGTTAACCGTATCACAAACTATTGATGATTCCCCGTCCAAAATTAAGGCGATCGCTTGGCGCTGGCGTGACTATTTTCCTCTACCACCGCGACTTGATATTGCTTACAAATTACGAGAAAATCACTTTAATGGCAACACGACTATAGAGTTGGAGTTAGTTGGCGTTAGGCTCCCAACTCAGTCTCACATTTTTTTTGCTTCACCAGCAACGCCGTTAAGAACCACCATTCAGTACAATCAACGGCACTACAACTGTGGTATCTATAAAAATGGCTCTGTACCAGAATTAAGAATTGGATATCCCGAAGGCAAAATCTTAGCTGTTGAGCTAGGACGTACTATCGCCTTGTTAGGAACCAATCGTCAAGAGGCTATAGAGGTTGATGTTTCTCAACCCGAATACAACATGATCATTCAAACTGCGCTTCAAGCTTTATCAGTTCTCAACAACGAGTACTGAGTTGCGAATCATTTCTATTCAATACGCACGGGCGCAATGGCGTGCGCCCCTACGTACTTCAGCCCTCTTATAGGTCGCCGTTGCGAAATGCCAGCACAAAAATGACCGCTGGACCGGCTAACATGATGAGTGCGACAGAAACGAGCTGGAAAATAACTTCCCAATGAATGTTGCCTAAAGTATTGGTTAAAGCTTCCATTTGTCCTCCCAAAGGAAATGATATAACTGCAAATCCCGCAATTGATCATATCCGGCGATCGCCCACTCTCTTTAATTTACTTAACAAAATTATAGAAAACACTATAAAAATTAAAAAAATAGTACCGTTTAGAACAGGTTTTAGTCATGGCAACTTGGCAATGTGTTAAGCAATGTGGAGCCTGCTGTCATCTTGATCCAGCAGATCGTCCAGACATATACGAGTATTTATCACCAGAGGAACTGGAATTGTATCTGAGTATGGTAGGTGAAGGAGGATGGTGTGTGAATTTCGACAAAGATTCGCGAGAATGTCGGATTTACCCAAACCGTCCGCGATTTTGCCGTGTGGAACCAGAGGTGTTTGAGGAGATGTACGGTATTTACCCGGAAGAGTTGAACGATTTTGCCATAGAGTGCTGTTATCAGCAGATAGAGGGGGTGTATGGTGATAGAAGTCTGGAAATGTTACGCTTCGACCAAGCAGTAGGTATTTGACAAGAATATCGGTTGTTTAGAGCAAGGTTGATGTTGTCAAGGATCTCTGGTGATAAATCGGATGAGAGAATTGGATGCGGCGGATCACCTTGCTTGGGCATTATTAACTAAACGCTAAATCATTCGTGAGAAACAAGATCCCCGACTTCTTTGAGAAGTCGGGGATCTGTGGCTTTCAATTCTCACAAATCTGCGGAGGAGTCCTATATATAACATTTAAATTAACGTGAGTTCGATAGACCTCTCCCACCCAACCTCCCTCTCCTGCAAGGAGAAGGAGGAGCTATGTAAAAATCAGAGTTTTAAGCCTCTCCCCTTGTAGGGGAGCCAGTGCGTTGCGGTGAACCAGCGCTGCAGGAGGGTTTCCCGACAGCCAGGCGACTGGTGAACCCGAAGGGGGGTTCCCCCCGTTGAAGCATCTGGCGTGAGAGGTTTGGAGAGGGGTCAAATCAAGATACATCGAACTCACGTTAAATTACATTATCGGCTGCAAAAACTCAATTCGCTTAATGTCTCTGAAATTCCACTCGTGCAAGTGGTTCATCCAATTGGGTGAATGCGAAATTGAGCTTGAGAATATAACCTGAAAAAAGAACTCGTTTTATAAAAATTTGTTCGGTGAATATGCAAATACAGGAAAACTACCAAAAAGCTGACAATAGTCTTTCCTGATACATGAATGACTTGTGAATAAAAAGCTTAGAGTGTGAATGAAACTGTGAAACTGCTGTATACACCCGATAGTCAACAAGGAACATTGCCGTTGCTGGAAAGAATTGCTGCCAATTTACCGGGGATGATTTTCCAGTTCTTGAAGCGCCATGATGGATCAGTGTGTGTTATCTACGCGAGTTCTGGCTGTAGGGAACTGTTTGAATTGGAACCAGAAGTGCTGCAAATAGACTTTCAAGCGTTGAACAAACTCATTCATCCGCAGGATGTTCAAGCTTTTGAAGAATCTATTGCCATCTCTTGTACTACGGGAGAACCTTGGCACTGGGAAGGTCGCATGATCACAAACAGTGGTAAACTCAAGTGGATTCAAGGGACTTCTCGCCCAGAACAACAACCATCAGGAGACATGATCTGGGATGGGTTGTTCACAGACATTACAGATCGGAAGTTAGCACAGGAGAAGTTGCAAGAAAGTGAGGCACACTACAAGGCAATTTTAGATGCTATCCCCGATTTGATGTTTCGCATTAGTCGTGATGGTGAATATCTCGACTTTAAAGGTGAGGGAGCAAATGTTACGATTCCCAGAAATGAAATCGTTGGAAAAAATTTGCAGGATTTATTACCTGTAGATGTAGCCTTAAAAAGCCAAAAGGCAATTGCGAAAACTTTAGATTCAAAAACTTTGCAAACTTGCGAATATCAACTGCCAACGCCTTTGGGAATGCGAGATTATGAGGCGCGGTTGGTTGTCAGTGGGCAAGACGAAGTTTTGGCAATTGTGCGCGATATCACAGAACGCAAACAAACGGAAGTCGCCTTGAGAAATTTGGCTCAAAAGTTTACCAAGGTTTTTCGTTCCAGTCCCAATCCTATATCCATTAGCACGCTGGCAGAAGGACGCTACATAGAAGTTAACGACAGTTTTGTGAAACAGGCGGGTTATGAACCACACGAAGCGATTGGTCGTACTGCTTTTGATTTAAATATTTGGGTGAACCAGAGCGATCGCACCACTGTGTTGCAAGAATTGCAAAAACATGGGGTGATTCGCAACATGGAATTTGAATTCCGCCGCAAGTCCGGTGAGATACGTACTGGGCTGTTTTCAGCGGAAGTCATTGATTTGGATGGGATTCCCTGCTTATTATCCGTGAATCATGATATCACCGAACGCAAAAAAGCAGAAGTTGCCCTACGCGAGTCCGAGGAAAAGTTTTCTAAAGCCTTTCGTTCCAGTCCTAACCCAATTACCATCCTGACTCTTAAGGATGCCCGCTATGTCGAAGTCAACGATACTTTTGTGCAAATCACCGGCTTTTCTCGGGAAGAAGTGATTGGTCGTACCCGCAACGAGTTGAATTCGTGGGTTAACCCATCTGATTGCGCCAGAGTAGAACAAATGCTGCAAGAGCAGGGATTTATTCGCAATTTAGAAACGGAACTTTACACAAAGACTGGTGAGGTCAGGGTGGTGCTGTTTTCAGCTGAGGTGATTACCTTGGGCGGCGAGCCTTGTATGCTTTGTGTGACTAATGATATCACAGAACGCAAGCAAGCGGAAGAATTATTGCGTCTCTCCTCAAAACGCGATCGCCTCTTGGCTCAAACGCTATCACGAATTCGTTCCTCACTCAACCTAGACGAAATTCTGCAAACTACTGTCAACGAAGTCCGGCAATTTTTGGAAACGGATCGAGTTTTCATAGCATCAAAGCAGGCTCATAACCCATCCGGAGTTCTTGCTGAATCAGTCAATCCTAAGTATCCATCAGTCCTCAATTGGAGAAATGAAGATAAAACTTTTTTGCAAGAAATCAAAACAGTCCTGAAAAGCAATCAGGTACGTATAGTTGAGGATACCACACAAATAGCAGCATCTCCTAAATTAAAAGCGGTCTATAAACAATTTCAAACCAGAGCAACCTTGGCTGTACCAATTATGCAAGGCGAGGAGTTGTTTGGTGCGTTAGTTGCCAACCAATGCAGCGAACCGCGCCATTGGACTGCTATAGAAATTGATTTACTCCAGCAAATGTCGCAACAGGTGGCGATCGCCATTCAGCAAGGACAACTTTATCAAGAATTGGGGCAACTTAACACTAACTTAGAACGTCAAGTAGAAGAGCGTACTGCACAGCTACAGCAGAAAATGCAGGAACTCCAAGAACTCAACAGGGTAAAAGATGTCGTTTTGCACACCGTTTCCCACGAACTGCGGACTTCTGTGATGGGTAACTTGATGGTGCTAAATAATTTGCTCAATCGGGGACTAGGGACTAGAGACTGGGGACTAGGGACTGGGCAAGAATCTAACATACAAACAAATCAACTAGCAAGCACTTCTTCCTCTTCAGCAATCGCCAATCGCCAATCGTTAATTCCTGTGCCTTGCTCAATCATCGAGCGAATGATTCAAGGGAACGATCGCCAACTGGAGATGATTGAATCACTGCTGGAACTTCATTCAACTGAAGCACAGGGAATTGTCCTGCATCGTGAGGTCGTTTCATTTAGCTCATTGGTTGGTACAATTATTAGAGATTTAGAGCCAATGCTGACACAACATCACTCAAGTGTGACAAATTTGGTTCCAGACGACTTACCCTTAGTGATTGCCGATCCGGCGCATCTGCAGAAAGTTTTTGTCAATTTGTTGGCTCATAGCTGGCAACACAATCCACCTGGAGTCAAGTTTACCTTGAAAGCCACAGTGGAAACAGGAATGATTCGCTGTAGCATTCAAAATGACGGTGTAGGTATGAGCAAGTTGGAGTGCGATCGCCTCTTCGATTTGTATGTGCGCGAACCGCAAGCCCGTTGTTCAACAAGGATTGGCTTAAAAATGTATCTTTGTCGGCAAATTATTAGGGCACAAGGTGGTGAAATTGGTGTCAGTTCCAACCGTAAGCGTGGGTTAACCTTCCACTTCACATTACCTCTGGCAACTCCACCCTAAGATGTTAATACCGAGTTGCGTTCAATATCAATTGTTGAAGCGACAAGGGAGATAAGGGAGATAAGGGGGACAGGGTAAGATGTATGAACGCAACTTCAGTAGACAGGGAGAAATAAATCGAGATGTATAAAGATTTGTAAAAACGCCGCAAACCCTTATTCATGACTAATGACTAATGACAAAGATGTACAGACGCGCTGAATGAAAGCGTCTCTACAATGACTAATATTTAATTTTATGGGGTGATAAGGAAAAGTTAGGCGTTGCTGAATTTAATCATGAAATATGATTGTAGTACGATGTTCAATTTCCAGCAAATCCCTGTAGAGACGTTGCATGCAACGTCTCTACATCAATGATAATTTTGAAATTCATATCTTGATTCAGCAACGCCAAAACTTAAATACGAGGGTGCGATGGCAAAGACGAAGAAGGTAAAAGCCTTCCTTGCTGTGGGAAAATTTGGTCAGAGGCTAATGGCGACCGTATTTAGAACAGTACAAAACTGTTTGAAACAAGCTTTTTCTGTCACCAGTTCTCATGGTGATGCCATTTCTGATTACGAAGCTTGGCGCGATTGGGCTTTAGCCCACTGCGCTCCGCGCAATCGCTTTTTGTGGCAAAGATTGAATTTGGCATTGTGGATCGCGTTAATCTTGGTCTTAAGCTTTACCTTTCGAGACATTTACGACGCTTTATTCCACCTGAAGGAGTTGGCACAAATTCCTCAGGAGCTGAAACGCCTTGTACTTGTTCTAGATGCTGCTATAATGCTAAGTCTACTTAGCTGCTTAGCGCTTCATAGAACTCAATTCGGTCGTCGTCATCCGGGGTTTGTCTTCCTTGGCTTATCTTGGTCAATAACTCTAGTTGAGCAAATTTGGGCAACACTTAACAATTTCGCCCTACCTGATATTACCGCTTGGTTCTTGGTGTTCCTCTCTCAAGCCACACTCATACCAGTTCGCTGGACTTTGCACCTTATATCTCAACTGGGTGTGCTGGTTTACTATTTCGGCGTGAATCCAGCACTGGGACTAAAGCTACCACCGCCGGATAGCGATAAGCCAATATACAATGTGACGATGATCTTAGCCGTGTTTTGGTTTTGTTTCATCTGTAACCTAGGCGTATATCTGTACGATCGCCTGCAACACTCTGAATTTTTCGCCCGCAGAGAACTGGAAACAGCATACCAGAAGCTAGGAGCTACGGAAGCGAAATACCGCAGTATTTTTGAAAACGCAGTTGAAGGTATTTTCCAAAGCACGCCCGATGGACGTTACATTACAGCAAATCCCGCCTTAGCACGTATTTATGGATACTCTTCTCCAGAAGAAGTCACGGCATTCACTGATATTGAACATCAACTGTATGTTGATCCCAATCGTCGCGCAGAGTTTATGCGCTTGATTGAAGAGTATGGCAGTGTAGATGAATTTGAATCCCAAATCTATCGCAAAGACGGCAGCATTGTTTGGATTTCTGAAAAAGCATACGCAGTCCGCGATGAAAACGGAAAACTTCTTTACTACGAAGGGCTGATTGAAGATATTACCAAGCGCAAGCAAGTAGAAGAAGCGCTACAAGAACAGTTAATTTTTCTACGAGTTTTAATTAATACTATACCAACTCCTGTTTATTATAAAAATGCCGAAGGCGTATACGAAGGGTGTAATAAGGCTTTTGAGGAAGACTTAGGTTTGAGTAAAGAGCAGATTCTCGGCAAGAGCGTGTATGATATTGCACCAGATGATTTGGCTGACAAATACCATCAAGCGGACATAGAGTTATTTAAGCAACGGGGAATTCAAAGTTATGAAGGTCCTGTTATTTATAAGGATGGCAGTAAGCATGATGTCATATTTTATAAAGCAACATTTTCCAAGGCAGATGGAACGCTTGGCGGTTTGGTGGGAGTGATTTTGGACATCAGCCAGCGTAAGCGCACAGAAGAAGCACTACGAGTATTTTTTCACGCAGTTTCCCATGACTTACGCAACCCAGTACTGGGAACTTTGATGGTTCTGAAGAATTTGCTTTCTCGTCCAGAGGAAAAAATCTTGCTTCCTCGGTCGATTTTAGAACGGATGGTGCAAAGTAGCGATCGCCAACTCAACTTAATTAACTCATTGATGGAGGCGCATGTCAGCGAAGTCCAAGGTGTTGTTTTGCAACGCCAAACCGTGCAGTTGCATACGGTGGTAGAAGCAGCGATCGCAGACTTAGAACCAATGCTGAGAGAAAATCAAGTTATTTTGACAAATTTAGTTGCAGCAGATTTACCCTCAGTCAATGCCGATTCCACACAACTGTGGCGAGTGTATTCTAACTTAATTGTCAATGCTGTCAAACATAATCCCCCAGGATTAAGCATCACCTTGGATGCTACTGTTGAAGGTGATAAGATGTGTTGCACTGTTTCTGATAATGGTGTGGGCATGAGTCAGCAACAGAGTGAGCATTTGTTTGACCTTTACTTTCGGGGTGGCAATGTCCGCAATTCTTTGAGTTTAGGATTGGGGTTGTATCTGTGTCGGCAAATTATCACAGCACACGGTGGTGAAATTGGTGTGAAAAGCGCCCAAGGAGAGGGGGCAACATTTTGGTTTACTTTGCCAGTGTAGGATATGGGTGAGAGGTTAAGGTTATGGCGCTTGTCAATCGGTATATTATTTGATCTCGCGCAAAGGCTTTTTGCACTCCCGAACTTTTTCTTAGTGTTCTTCTTTGCGTCTTCGCGCCTTTGCGCGAGACAAAATAATATTTATGCAATCTTGTCTATTGAAAAAGAAAGACCGTAAGGCGTATCGTTAAGAATGGCGATCGCCTAAACCACCGGATAAATTTTTACCATCAGTAATTAAATAAAATTGGGGCTTGCAAAGATAATCAACATACTTTTGACCATCAAATAGCCCCTCACACCAACGACTAAAACGTCTGCCCTGTATAAATCGAACGGACTTCACCGTTGCGGCGGATGGTGACTTCGCCTTTGGCAATCTTCACCAGAGTCCAACCGCTTGCGCCGATCGCTTCACCGACTTCGACACGACGAGTGACACCGTCTATTTTAAACAAGGCAGCAGATTTGTTTCCTAACTCAAATAATTTTTCTAAGGTATAGGAAGGAGCAGTAACATCACGAGTGGTTACTGTAGAAGCGACTTCCTGATTTTCAGATACTAGACTAGGCGATGCAGCTGCATCTGTCGCTCGTTTTGGTGATACAGCCTTAAGTTCTGGACGTACAGCAGCAAGCGCTTGCACAGTAGTCGTAGGCTGTGCCATTTTCACAGGCGCAGGTTTAGAAGCTTTCCCCAAGCTACTTTCAGGCACTGTAGCTGAGTTGGGAGTGTCAGCAGTAGGTGGAGGTGCGTAGCGCATGGGCTGCGGCGCTTGATACACGGGGATGTAGATGCGCTCAACAACTCTTGTAGACTGGCTAGGGGCACTTGCGATATTATTTCCACCTACGCGTTGAGGGGTAATATAAGCAAGGGCTGTTTGGTTCGCTGAAGACGCAGACCTGAGACTGCTTTTTGCTTCTTGTCTGTCAATGACACTTAGCGCTCCCAGCATATAATTAACCAAATCTGCCTCAATTTGGGCTTTTGTCGGCAATGGAGACTGCGCCTGCGGCTGAAGCAAGCTTTGCTGAAGTGATTTGGAAACGAGACGATTGAGCAGTCCGGAGTTGAAAACCCAAAGAATGCTAGCAGCAGCTAAACCTATCGTGACTGCAACCCAAAGCACTATGCTGTTTGTGCGTTGCGATTTTTGGGACGATTTGCTTGCTTGTCTGCTAACCCCTGGAGTACCGACTACTAGTGTACTCAATGGGTTGTTCCTAGCTTGGGCAACTTTCTGTATCTCTATAGGACGAAGCTGTGTTTCTGGAACGACAATTTCCGGTACTGTAACCGTTTGCACTTGACGAATGTCCTCTTGCAGTACAGTTTGGGAAGGCAAGTTATCATTACCATCCAGAATTCGGTCAATTTCGGCAAAGAGTTCATCCATCAAGTTATCAGCATAAGTTTCTATCGACCAGGGTTCGCTGGCGATTAACTCCTCTGATGGTTCTGGAAGAATGAGTTGCGTATTGGCTTTTTGTGACATGGCGTTCTTAATGTCTGGCTCCTGGGAAGATAAATGTCGTTTCCCCTGCCTGCAAACAAAGACTTTGGATCAAGTCTCCAATCTCTCGTTTTAATAAACGAGTGGATTGATAATTGATATGAAATTTTAGTTGAATTTGGGGTAGGAAACTGTAACTTAATTACTGGACATATCTATACATTTTTTGACATTTTGTACAGGTCTTGTTTTGCAAGACCTGCTTATATGGCATATTCTGCCAACCTGATTTCTCAGTTAAGTTTGCCTCGACAATGATTTAAGAGCTTATTGAGAAGGTAGCACTACAGCTATAAACCTGTTTACTGATTACTTAACTACCTTCGACAGAGCTACAAGCTGGCGTTCACTAGTAGGTGTCATGACTCAAAAATCGTAGACCTCTAAGATCTTAGTCTGCACGCTCCGACTTTGTACAGCTTTGTCTAAGTTTGACTAGTTCTGTATAGGTTTTTCGGAGCGGACTGTTGATGATGCCAGTTATGAATTTAATGTCATCTATCATACCAATCTCCTCAAATTTCACTTACTACTATACTCGCTCTTTTGGAGTTGTTTTCAAGCCAAGGCTGGAAATTCACTCAAGGTTTTAGTTTTACGCAATTCTAAATAAATGAGCAAGGCATTGATATCAGCTGGATTCACCCCCCCAATGCGAGCAGCTTGACCGATGGTTAATGGTTTGACCTTGGTCAGTTTTTCCCGTGCTTCTTTAGAAAGAGTATCAATAGCTTGGTAATCCAAGTCCGCAGGTAACTGGCGGTGTGCTTGACGGGCAATTTGGTCAATCTGATTTTGCTGTCTTTGCAGATAGCCAGAATACTTGATGTCAATTTCTGCGCCTTCTTTCTCAGCTTGGTTAAGATTGGGGTTTCCCAGTCCGTGCGTATCGAGGTCTACGTAATGCAACCCTGGACGGCGCAACAAGTCTGCTAGCGTAATTGAGCCTTTGATGACTTGCTGGGTGGCAAGGGCGATCGCCTGCCCAATGTCATCATGCTCTTTTACTCTAGTAGCATACAGCCGTTCTTTTTCTGCTGCAATTTTTTCTTGTTTGCGAGTAAATAACTCCCAACGTCGGTCATCAATCAAGCCGATTTCCCGTCCTAATGGTGTCAAACGTTGGTCAGAATTATCCGACCGAAGTATTAATCTATATTCAGAACGACTGGTCAGCACACGGTAAGGTTCCCGTAAGTCTTTCGTGCAGAGATCGTCAACCAACGTACCGATGTAACTTTGTTCACGAGCAAAAACAATCATTTCCTGACCGCGAACAAAGCGAGCCGCGTTAATTCCAGCAACAATGCCTTGAGCCGCAGCTTCTTCATAACCAGTTGTCCCGTTAATCTGTCCGGCACAGAATAGCCCTTCTACCTTCTTGGTCATCAGTGTCGGATAACACTGAGTCGCAGGTAAATAATCGTACTCTACAGCATACGCTGGACGCAGCATAGTGCAGTTTTCCATACCAGGAAGACTACGTAACAGTTGAAGTTGCAAATTTTCCGGCAACCCTGTAGAAAACCCTTGGATATAAAGTTCGGGGATATCGCGTCCTTCCGGTTCAATGAAAATTTGGTGGCTTTCCTTATCGGCAAAGCGTACAATCTTATCTTCTATACTGGGGCAATAACGCGGTCCTTTAGCGTCCACCCACCCCCCATAAACTGGGGATAGTTGGAGATTTTCCCGAATCAAGCGATGGGTTTCGCTTGTCGTGCGTGTCATGTAACAAGGGAGTTGTTCCCGTTCTACCCATACTTCTGGGTCAAAGCTAAACCAGCGGACTTCCTCATCTCCTGGCTGAGGTACCATCTTGCTATAGTCTACAGACCGCTTGTCTACCCGTGCAGGGGTTCCTGTTTTCAGTCGTCCTGTTTCAAATCCCAGGCGATTCAGGGTTTCTGTCAAACCCACAGCGGCAAATTCTCCAGCACGTCCCGCCGCCATAGACTTGTTACCAACCCAAATCCGTCCTCCCAAGAACGTACCCGTTGTTAAGATGACCGCCTTGCATTGGAACGCCACACCAAAATATGTCTCAACGCCAACGACTTCATCGTTTGCACCCAGAACCAAATCTGTGACCATTGACTCGCGAATTGTCAAGTTTTCTTGGTTCTCGACAATAGCCTTCATCACAGCTGCATATTCTCTCTTATCTGTTTGAGCACGCAACGCCCAAACTGCAGGTCCGCGCGAAGAGTTGAGAATGCGCTTTTGCAAATAAGTGCGATCCGCCATCTTGCCAATTTCCCCACCGAGTGCATCCACTTCATGAGTCAACTGGGATTTTGCCGGACCACCCACCGCTGGGTTACAGGGTTGCCAAGCAATTTTATCCAAGTTAAGTGTCAACAGCAGGGTACGACAACCAAGACGTGCGGTAGCAAGGGCTGCTTCACAACCGGAGTGACCTGCACCGACGACAATCACATCAAAAGCGTCTTGGAATTCAACGGAAGTGTGCATGGTCATACTTTAAGCAAGCATATAGTCATTTTGTATTTTAACCGATACAGTAGTTGCATTGCCGTAAATTTATGATAAAAAAGGTAAGCAAAATTACTATAATTCAGCCCATAAGAATTTCTTTTTTCTTTTGGGTTGGGTGATAGAGAGCAATATATTGAACTTTTCGTGAACAACAAGATTCCCGACTTCTTAAAGAAGTCGGGAATCTGAACCAATGGATTTTGATAAATCCAATAGGAATGCTGCATAACACTTGATAGTGTGATTGTCACAATCAAAACGTGATGATGTATTTACCACAAATATGAAAATGAGACGTTTTTTCAAAAAGGCTGTTTTTTTCGCTTTGATTGCTTTTATTTCTTTTGCCTTAGTCGCTAGTCATGGAATGACAAACCACAAGTTAATGGCGAATATTCAAAACCAACAAAATTGCTTGATGACTTATTCTTTAGGCAAGAACGGAGAATTAACCCAACGTTGTACAAATATTCCTCAAACAGTATCTCCCACTCCAAGCACCCAACTCACTCCCAACCTCAATTTAAGCGAAAAAGAGCGATTTTTGGCATTAATTACAAATAAATTACCAACAATTCCTGCTCCGAATACATATGAATACATACTACTGCGTGCTTATGGTTCTGCGTTTGTCAATCAAAAACCTGAGATTAAACTACCACCACAAGTTTTATTTAATAACGAGCAAGAAACAAAACAGTTTCAATCTACTTTAACAATGGGTAAAGTCAATGGTACGAGTAACTGTTATTTACAAAAGTCAGCAGCAGATGCCTTAAATATAGCAAAATCACAAGTACAAATACCCTTGAAATCAGGTTATGGTGCTAGTGATTGTACTCGCAATTTTGCTACAAATTTGAGATTTTGGCAGAAGTACGCAAACAATAATACTTTGGAACAAGTGCGCCAGGGTAAGGAAACAAAAATTCTCGGTCTTGTTGCACCACCAGGCGCATCGCAACATCTCTGGGGACTCGCAGTTGATTTAAGAGTATCAAATGAAGCGCAGAAACAAGCTCTGAATCAAAATGGTTGGTATCGAACTGTAGAGTATGATATACCTCATTGGACTTATGTAGGTTTAGCGCCAGACAAATTGGCTGAGTTTGGTTTTCAAAATAAAGTGGTTGAGGGGATTAACTATTGGGTAACACCGCTTTAGATCTGATTTATAAAGTGAAAATAAAGAAGTGTTCGCTGGACAGTTTCAAGTAAGTGGTAGAAGCGATCGCCCCCTTAGCTCGGCTCCCTCGGGGAGGATCGCGCTCCGTGGGTGCTGAGTTCTTACGGACACGCTGCTTTGAGCTTACGCACCATCGCATGAAGCGCAGCACTTCTTTAGGGGCGATCGCATCAATCCATCGTATATTTCCCTGCTTTGTTTGCACACAGTACCATCGATATTTTTGTTAAGCACATCGGTATCTTACTTTGTGAGCCTTTTATAATTTACATAAATACAAATTTGGTGAAAACTAATGTTGCAATCCATTGAAGGAGTTTATAAGCACGGTAAAATAGAACTCTATGAATTACCATGCGACGTATCAGAAAGCCGTGTTATTGTAACTTTTTTAGAACCAAAAAAAACTCCAGCCCAAAAGCAGATAATGCAGTTTTGTATGTTTTCTGGAAAGAAACAATCAACAGAAGAAGATTTTCAAATTGCTGAATTTCATGGAGATACCAAAGACGGCTTCGACTGGTCATAGGTAATTATGAAGTACGTCATTGATACTCATGCTCTCATCTGGTTTCTCGGTTGTATCACAGTAACATCGGTGTTTCCTACTCTGCTTTAGAAATGCGGTATTTTCATTTTGAGACTCTAATCTAGAGATAGCAAAATGGCTAAAGATGTTTTCCATCAACAGGTAAAAAATGCATTAATCAAAGATGGGTGGATAATCACTCACGACCCGTTTACAATTCGTATTAGTGAGGCAGTTAAATTACAAATTGATTTAGCGGCTGAAAATGCCATTGCCGCAGAACGCGATACCGAAAAAATAGCAGTTGAAATTAAGAGTTTTATTGCAGACTCAGATATCAGTGAATTTCATACTGCGCTTGGTCAATATCTTAACTACTGTCAAGCCATTGAAGAACAAGAACCAGACCGAATAGTTTATTTAGCCGTTCCTATCGAAACTTATCAAGATTTTTTTCAACTTGCCTTTGTCCAACGTGCCCTTCAACGTTACCAAGTTAAGTTAATAATTTACGATCCCAAAAAGGAAGAGATTCGGCAATGGATAAGATAGAACGCTATCGACAACTAATAAAACAAATCTTGACTGAACATGCACAAATCGGGTCTAACACCGATACAGTCAAGCCACAACTCATTATTGACAGCGAACACGACCATTATCAACTTGCTTATGTTGGTTGGCAAGGAGATAAGCGGGTATTTGGTCCCGTCATGCATTTTGATATTCAAAATGGGAAGATATGGATTCAGTATAACGGTACAGAAGATTCTGTTGCCGAACAATTGGTTGAGTTAGGCGTACCTCCCTCAGATATTGTTATTGGGTTTCATTCCCCATTTAAACGACAATTTACCTCTTATGCTGTGGAATAAGAGTCAACACGCGGCATCAACTCCTTGGCGATTGCCCAAGGGGCACTGGCGGAGGCAATCGCGCTGCAATACCATCGATATTCCTATAAAGTAAGTCGTTGTGGGTTTGGTGTGTTGGGTAGATGCGATCGCTGTAAAGCGGGCGCTTTGCGCCATCGCCTACGGCGGGGCTTTGCCCATCGCACGGAGTGCCTGCTACCCTGCGCCGTGGTTCCCGCCCAACTTTTGTGAATTTTGGCGTAGCCTTTTTATGTCTGCTTTATTCCAACCCGCCCAAATATCAATATCTGTGCGATTGCTCTTGAGTTTATTACAAGTGTCACACAAAAGTATGAAATTGTTTGTAGTATTCGATGTATATCCCCAGAGTTTATCTGGATTACCTGGAATTTTTTTGGGACTTAAAGGCTCTACATGATCAATAGTAAACGGATTATCATCACTAAAAAGGCACTGACATTTTTTGTTAAAGCAACGATTGTTTTGTACTTTTATTTGTTCTTGAATCCATTGATCATAAATTCCCGAACTTTTTAGATGGCGATAGAGAACGCGGGGAGAGCATTCGTTTTCCCATTGTTGATTGGCATTCTCAATAGCACTTATTGCTATGTCAGATTTTTTCTTGATTTCCTCTAGTTCGTTTCTCAGTTGGCTCAAGCTTTTCATACAGCCCCTCTAACACTTTGCAAAAATTCTTGCCGCGCTTTTGGCGATAGATGCTCCAAATACTCTTCCATCATTTTGCTGTGTTCTTCCAAGGCTTCAGAAATAGCTTGTATTGCCTGATCAGATCTTTTGCAAATCCCTGAATAATTTTTATTGAAATTACTGATTTCATCAACAACTTGCCCCATCTCCTCAGACTCTAGTATCTCAGCCCAAACATCTGGGGAGGAACCTTTTATTTTGCTAAGCAGATCCTGAAGAATCTGCACCGTTTTGTACTGAATTCGCAATGTATTATTTAAGGTGTCATCAATTTTCTTTGCTACGCCCTGACAAATATAGCCACGTTCCCTTTTAATTTTTGTATACATTACTCCAGTAGTGAGTTTGCGAGCCAGATAATCGGAGCATCCTAGTGTTTTTAATTGCTTTCTCGTAACAGTTTTCATAAATCTATTTTTTAATATTTTACTCATTAAGCAATATCTAAAAATTTCTTAATTTCTGATGGTATATATTTGAGCTTTGATATGATAAAATCTCTAATTTTCTTCAACGCCGTTTGCTGGGATTCAGACATTTCTCTTAAATACATATTCTCATCTTTGAGGATTTCTCCATTTTGTTGGAGCTTTTTAATTAAAATAGCGTTTTTATTTAAAAATTTCTGTTGTACTTCGATTTCTTTTTCTTGCCTCTCAATCTCTTGTTTTTGTTCCGCGATCGCCTTAAAGTGCTTCTCAATTGTCTTTTGTTGCTCTCCAATCTCTTTTTGATTAATCTCTATCTGCTTTCTATCTTTTCTGATCTGCTCCTCAAGAGCAGACATTTCTTCTTTGAGTCTGGTGATGTCCTTGTTTCGTTGAGTCACAAGGCCTTTTTGATATGCCTGTTGCCTTTGACGGGAGTTTGTCTCGGGACCTGCAAAGGAAGCAAGTCTAAGGGACAATTCGTTCCATTCTTCTTGGGAGAAGACGTTGAGAAGATCGTCAACAGTGAGTGATGGTTTGTTTGCGATCGCCCTTTCAACATCTGCTACCGTCCATCCTAAGGAGATCCGAAGGACTTTTTTCCTCTCCGCATCCAATTTGATGATAAATTTCGGTTCTTCTGCCATTTTTACCCCCCCAAAACACCAATCATTTAACAGTTACCAGTTACCAGTTATCAGTTATCAGTTATCAGTTATCAGTTATCAGTTTCATCGTTGGGGTAAACACCACACCAATTGGACCAGAGAGCGTTGGTGGCGGGTTTAAATCCCCCACCATAGCAGGCGTCACTGGTCACTGTTCACTGTTCACTGTTCACTGTTTTAAAGCCACCTTACTAGGCTTCAGTGCCAAATTGCTTCGTTCCGGAATGATTTTAATTTTATCAAAGTCTTTGCATACAGAAGGTTTAACCTTTTTCCGAAATCATTTTTCCCTAGTCATTGCAATCAGATTTTCTCAAAAAAATTATTTAAGGAAATATACCTTTTGCTGCCAAATGCTAAGACAAATGAACTTTGGGAGAATCTCTCAAAATCAAAAAGCGACCACTTTTGCAAGCGATTGGTGCCCAGTGCCGGAGGCAATCGCCCTCCCACCTGCAAGATGTTAATCTTCATCAAGTCAATTTAGCCCAAAAAGCTTCGACGACAATAATTTATGATGACGACAAAGAATCTGTGACTCGATAAGCCAGAGGCTTGATAAAATCTGTTTTCCGCCCAGGACAATAATTACTACAATAAAAAAGCACCTAACCTCTGGAGTTCTAGCAGTGGGCTTATTTGACGACTTTAACCGGTTTCTGGAAAACCGCTTGGAAGAATTCTTGCGTAATAATCCGCATTTGGAGCTAGAAGCGCTGTTGGAACAGCTGCGCGAGCAAGAGGAAGATACTTTGAAGCTGATTGCAGATTTACAATTGCAGGAGAAGCGATCGCAAGAGCAAGTTATGTCTACTGCTCAAGAAATCCAAAGGTGGCATATCCGTGTAGAAAAGGCAAAAACCGCTAATAGAGAGGATTTGGCGGCTGCTGCTGCACAGCGAGAAGCTGCACTGTTGCGTGAAGGAAATCAGCAATGGGGACAGATGCAAGGGGTGAAAGAACGCATTACCCAAGCTAAAGAGTTATTGCGGAAAATTCAACAACGGCGACAGGAAGTGCAAGCCAAAGCAACTGAAGCACAAACAGCGCGTGCTAAAGCTCAAGCGCAGCAACGCTTCGAGACGAGCGGCTGGGATGCTAGGAGCAGTTATTCTAGTGGGTATGACGATTTAGAGGAGAAGTTTCGCCGGTGGGAAACTCAAGATGAGTTGGAACAAATGAAGCGAAATATGGGGAAATAGTCATTTGTCCAAAGTCCAATTGTTAATGACTAATGACAAATGACCGATGACTAATAACCAATGACTTTTCCCGTATATTTTTGGTTGGGTTCGCTGCGGATTCATCCTCATTTTTTGTTTGAGTCTTTGGCTTATGCTGTGGCGTTGCGTTTAGTATTACGTAATGTCCGCAAGGATTCTATTGCACCAGCACAGCGCACCTCAGTCATTGTTGGTGGTATGGTGGGTGCGCTACTGGGTGCTAAAGCCCTGGTTTGGCTGCAACATATTGATTTACTCTGGCAAAATCCACAGCAATTACTATTCATCTTACTGCAAGGAAAAACAGTAGTAGGGGCGCTGTTGGGTGGAGTTATTGGTGTGGAAATTACCAAAAAAATGATTGGTGTCAATCGCTCTACTGGTGATGTCTTTGTTTATCCTTTGATTATAGGAACGGCTATTGGTAGAATTGGTTGCTTTCTGACAGGATTAAGTGACCAAACCTCCGGAATTCCTACAACATTACCTTGGGGAGTTGATTTTGGTGATGGTATTCCTCGTCATCCTACACAAGTGTATGAAATTATATTTCTGATGATTTTGATGCTATTTTTACACCTTCGCAGTCGCTATCAACGACAAGAGGGCGATTTCTTTAAATTTTATTTAATTTCCTATTTAGCCTTTCGTTTTTTGATAGATTTTATCAAACCGGATTTTCGTCCCTTGTTGGGACTAAGTGCAATTCAAGTTGCTTGTCTTATTGCTCTTTTTTGTTATCGTCGCAACATTCCCCAAATGTTCCAAATACGATAATGAGGCATGGAACAAAATATCCTTGTAGATGTTTGAACTAGCCTGCAACGGTTATTTGTTGGTTACATTCCAGCCGCTGTTGTGGGTATTTTTATTGGGCTTTTAATTAGAACTCTTGCAAAAGTATATTTTTTTATATAAGTAAGTAGGCGAGAAAAAATCAAACTATGTAAAGAAAAGTAAACATTGGAAACTACCTTGTAGTAAGCGCTTTAGCGCTAAAGCGCTTACTACATACCTTTAACGTGTTTGCCCCTCGTTAGCCATTCAACCCCTGGCATCGACTTCTAAAAGTAAGCGATAATATAGAGCATACCACTTCAGCAAGTATGCTCTGAGTATGTTCGATTCCGGGGTGATTAGCGGGGCTTTACTCAAGGCTACTCTAGCGAAAGTTGCAGAAGCAATTATTAAAAAGGTTAATAGCCAGTTAAACCCAACAGAGTTGGAGAAGGCTCTCAGAGATGGGATGACAGCGGCTATGAAGCAGTATGATAGCCCTGAGAGCCAAATAAATGACAAAGCGCTTTTTTTGCACTGCGATGATAAGCAGACTACTGATTTCTTATCTGAAGTCTTTAAGTATTCGGGGGTTCAGGAGGAATTAGAGAAACCGCTAAAAAATGCAGAAGCGCCAGATCCAGTCCACTTAATTGAGGCGTTTAAGCGGGTTGCAGAAAATCAAAAGATTAAATTAAATAAAGCTGATATTGAACTCTGGGTTAACAAGTTTGTTGAGATTTATTTTCAAAAAACGGACGCTTATTTAAAATATCAAATTACCAAAAATAATTACTTAAACCAACTTATTAGCTATTCAAATAAAGTCTATTTTTTAGGGATTAATGTGAGAGGGACGGAGGATGAAAAATCTGAACAATTAGAAAATATTTTTGTCATGCCGGATGTTGTAGAGGAGGTACAACCAAGCCAGAGAAAAGCAGAGTTTGAAAGAAATTTATTGTTAACTGATGAAGCTGAAACTCTAAGAACTGGGTCAGGAAAACTAAATGAGCGCCAGGCAGAATTAATTTATGAGCAACGTCAACGGGTGCAATGGGAAAGCGGCTCTGGAAAAAAGTTTTCTGCACAACAACTATTAAGTGAAATCACGTCTCCCAAATTCGTTTTGCTAGGCGCACCGGGTTCTGGTAAAACAACTTTGATGAGTTACTTTGCTGTGATGCTAGCTCAGAAAAAAGCACAAACCCTGGGTTTAGCACCAGACACAGACTTTCTGCCAATTCTGATTAGACTTCGGGATTTATCAAGACACCGAGACATCAGTATTTTAGACTATATAAACCAATTCGCGCGCAATCATTTATCTGTTAAAAAGCTACCACCTGGATTTTTTGAGTATTGGCTAGAAGATGGACGGGCGTTAATTTTACTAGATGGTTTGGATGAGATAGCAGAAACAGCCAAGGGCGATGTGGTGCAACGCATTGAGATGTTTCTCAAACAATTTCAGCAAAATCGAGCGATTATTACCTCTCGTCCTGCGGGATACAGGCGCGACTTTTTCCGCACGGAGGATTTTCCTCACTATCAACTCCAGTCATTTGACGATGCCAAAATTGAGGAGTTTATCAACCGTTGGTACGACAGCCGCGTTTCAGATCCAATAGAGGCGCAACGACGGAAAGATAGCCTGAGAAAGGCACTTTCGGAGAATGACAGAATTCAACTGCTGGCACGAAATCCACTGCTGTTAACGATTATTGCCCTGATTCACCGCTATCAAGCTTTTTTACCAAGAGAGCGTTATAAGCTTTTTGACATCCTCACCGTCCTATAAGAGCAGTGATTCCCAAGACTTACGACCTGGGTTTCTGTTTCCTTTCGTTTCCGATTTTTCGCAGTTGCCCTTTGGACTTATGCCCATCAGGTCTTACACTCGCTCCACAGACTGTAACGGTGTGTCCCACCGCCAAAATGTTTTGTGCTGCGTTGATGTCCCGGTCATGGTGCGTCCCGCAGTTGGGGCAGTTCCACTCCCGTACACTCAACGGCAAACGTTCAACAATGTGACCGCAACTTCCACAGCGTTTAGAACTGGGAAACCAGCGGTCAATTTTTACCAAGATCCGACCATACCATCTGGCTTTGTATTCCAACTGTCTAACAAACTCACCCCAGCTAGCATCACTGATAGCACGGGCAAGTTTCGGGTTTTTGACCATATTTTTAACGAGCCTTGCTCCTCAACTACTATCGTTTGGTTTTCACGTACCAGTCGAGTTGTCAGCTTGTGCAAATGGTCAATTCGTCCGTCAGAAATCTTGGCTTGAATTCGGGCAACTTTAAGTCTAGCTTTGTCTCGGTTTCGAGAGTCCTTCTTACGTCTTGTAAGAGTTTTTTGCGCTTTCCTAAGTTTGTGGTAGTGCTTATCAAAACCCTTGGGGTTAGCAATCTTCTCACCTGTGCTCAAGGTCACAAGGCTACTTATTCCAACATCCAATCCCACAGACTTGTCAACTGGCTGCAATCTTTCATCAGCCGGCGAATCAATCCGCAAACTAACAAACCAACGCCCAGAAGGTTCGAGCTTCACCGTAATAGTTGTGGGTTCACAACCGTCGGGAAGATTTCTCGACCACCTGACTGGCAATGGTTCAGAACACTTTGCCAGATAGACTTGTCCGTTTTTCCATTTAAATGCGGACTTCGTGAACTCTGCACTACCACCATTGCGCTTTTTCTTGAAGTTAGGGTATTTGGCTCTACCAACAAAAAAGTTAGCAAAGGCAGATTGCAGGTGTCTCAAAGTTTGCTGCAATGGTACGCAACTTACTTCATTCAAAAACTGGAGATTCTCTTCTTTTTTCCACAACGTAAGCAAAGCAGAAGTCTGAACGTAATCAACACGTTCTTGTCTTTCATACCAGGCTTCGGTTCTTGCTGCCAAAGCTTTGTTAAAAACCAACCGCACACAACCAATTGTTCGACGCAAGAGAGTTTCTTGCTCGATAGTTGGGTAAAAACGATAGCGGTAGGCTTTTTCCATGCTTTGCTTTTAATTTTCCATGTTTCACATTTTGGCACGTTTTCTGTAAAGCCGTCCTAGAAGGACGGGGTTTCTACCCAAAATTTTCGATGATATGAGCTACGAGCTTCCCAATATAAGATAAAAAATAAAATTCTTTAACTATGCCCACTCGCAACTACCTTTTTTATGCGCTCACGAATAGCGTTTGCTCGCAGTGCCTCGTCAAAGTAGAAGCAAAAATTATTTTTCAGGACGGTTGCGTCTACTTGGTGAAACACTGTCCCACCCACGGACGAGAAGAGGTTTTGATTGCCGACGATATCGAATACTATAAACAATCTCTGGAATTTATCAAACCAGGGGATATGCCTTTGAGGTTTAATACACCGATAAAATATGGCTGTCCTTATGATTGCGGGCTTTGCCCAGATCATGAACAACATAGCTGCTTAACTTTAATAGAAGTGACAGATAGGTGCAATCTTTCCTGTCCCATTTGCTACGCTGACTCTGGTGCAGAAGAAGTTTCCGCAATTTCGCATCAACCCCGCCGTCACCGCAGTTTAGCAGAAATTGAAAGAATGATTGATGCGGTGGTGGCGAATGAGGGTGAACCGCAGGTTGTACAACTCAGTGGCGGTGAACCAACACTTCACCCAGAGTTTTTTCAAATCATGGATATTGCCAAAAGCAAGCCAATTCAGCATTTGATGATTAATACGAATGGCGTGAGGATAGCAAAGGAGAAATCTTTTTGCGATCGCCTGAGCCAATATATGCCTGGAATTGAAGTTTACCTGCAATTTGACAGCTTTGAGGCGGAAGCTTTACGCGAATTGCGTGGCGCAGATTTACGCATTATTCGAGAACAGGCGATTGCCCAAGGGGCACTGCGCGGAGCGCAATCGCAAATCTCAATGAACACAATATCTCCACAACCTTAGTCGTCACCCTAAAAAAAGGGCTAAATGACCACGAAATCGGCAAAATTCTTGAGTATGCATTGCAACAGCGATGCGTACGCGGTGTCACGTTTCAACCCATCCAAGCTGCTGGACGGTTAGAGGGATTTAATCCCAAGCGAGACAGATATACTCTAACAGAAGTTCGCAGGGCAATTTTACAACAAAGTCCTTACTTTAAACCAGAAGATATTCTCCCAGTTCCTTGCCATCCCGACTGCTTAGCAATGGCGTACGCGCTGAAACTCAACGGTAAAGTGATACCGCTGACTGGGTTAATCAATCCAGATACGTTTGTAAAAATTATGCCCAACAGCGTACTTTACGAGCAAAATGAAGAACTAAAGCGCCACATTTTTCAGCTATTTTCTACGAGTCATTCACCCAGTTCGGCAGCAACTTCATTAAAGCAGTTGTTATGTTGTTTGCCAATGGTTCCCGTCCCTCAAGGTATTAGCTATTCCAATATCTTTCGGGTGATGATTGTCCAGTTTCTTGACCCTTTTAACTTTGATGTTCGTTCAGTGAAGCGTTCCTGTATTCATATTGTCCACCCCGATGGTAGGATTATTCCCTTTGATACTTTCAATATGTTTTACCGCGAGGGTAGCGCTGGCTATCACTTAGTTAATAATCGTTTGATTTAATTGAATACAGCTTGTCTGCGCTTATTAGGGTGTCAATTTATGTCACAAAGAAATGAAATTTTAGGTGTTTTTTTAGGCATACTCTTGTTAATTGGTATGCATATTTTAGCGATACTAGCAATAGTTTTACTTAGTTTTATTAGAGGTATTTACGGTGCCCAAATTTTGATTATTGGGGGTTTTGGCTTTTTCTTGTGGCAACTTCTCTATGTCATTCCAGTCACTCTTTGGCTAAAAAGACGGCGGCAAAATGGCTTAATGAAAGGAGTGATTATTGGTGCGGTTATTACCGCTTTATTGAATGGAGGTTGTTCT
Organism: Scytonema sp. PCC 10023; assembly: GCF_963920835.1. Classification (NCBI taxonomy): domain Bacteria; kingdom Bacillati; phylum Cyanobacteriota; class Cyanophyceae; order Nostocales; family Scytonemataceae; genus Scytonema; species Scytonema sp. PCC 10023. The sequence continues at coordinate 18,810 of NZ_CAWUDP010000030.1, read as the reverse complement.
TTATTGTTTTCTTTTCAAGGATTTCGATAATATGCTCAGTTTAGAAATAGCTCTTGTGGGGTTGGTCTAGAAAGCCCTCTTTCATCTACAAAATAGGTGAAGACTTCTGTCCCACAAGAAATAGGTTAACTTTTTATTTCAGATTTTTGAGATTCTTTAACAGAACGCGAAATTGTGAAGGAAGGTGAATCATCAAGCAGGGGTTGTTCCAATGTTGCTTCACTCGTTGCATTACTCAAGTAGGAGCCAAAAAGCTTATCGTAGTTGGAAGCAACAGCCAGAAACGCCCCACCTAATATATATATCGGAAGTGGTAGGGTGAATTCTTTTACCCAATCAAACAGTTCCGCTAGGGCAAACAGCACCAAAAAGCAGGCTAGCCAAACTCTCATGTTTCTACCCCTGGGATTCAAACGACTTTATTAATTGTAGATAGGTTGGGGACACTTCATGTCTACCACAACAACAATTAGATGAAAACGGGGGTGATGTGTGCGTCTTTCACATCCTACATCCTTATATCATGTTCGGCTAATGACCCTTAATTCCCCAAGAACCCCACCCCGCCTTTGACTTACGTCAAAGTCTCCCCTCCCCGCTTGCGGGGAGGGGTAAGGGGTGGGGTGCAGTCAGCGTGGGAATTATGGGTAAGCAACCGGAGATGATATCACGCCTACTATTATTCTCCCTTGTTGGCAGACAAAGGAGGAATTTTTGCTAAGATTCCTTTTTTAAGCGGTTCTGGTCTTTCTGCCCAGGGTAACAATCCTTGAGGGTGAGTGTAATACTTACTAGCACACTCTAACACCCCGGCTATTTGTGAGGGTGACAAATCTGGCGACAAATCACCAAAAAGGTAAGTATATTTACCAACAGATGCAAAAGAAATTGTACAAGAGCGATCGCAAGCACTCATGCATTCTACTGGTTGAATAGCAAATTCTTCATGCAACTTCCAGTCTTGATACTGTTGTTGCAATCGCTTGAATAATGTTTCGCCACCACTTTCACCGACACGTTTTCCATCTTTCCACACACTTGAGCAACTGGTGCAGACAAATAAATGATGTTGCGCTTTCATCCAAACCTCGTAGACGTGCTAAAGCAGAAGTTAACTAGTCGGCGGGTATTCTGACTGACAAGGAAACCCTTGATTACAGCTGCGGGACAGCGCCGGACTTACACCAGACTTTCCCCGTTACCTCTGATGGCTGATCCCCATCAGAACCGTTTACCTTGTGATCATATAGCATTTAAGCAATTGTCGAAGGAAAAACCTTTTACCAAGAAAGAACTCAGGAATCAGAACTCAGGAGTCAGAATATTAAACGCGCTTTTCGAGCATGAATTAAGAGTAGAGACGCCCATAGAGCGCGTCTGTACTGAGTGTTGGTAACACAGCCCCCGGCTCCGTGGAGACCAAGAAAGTTTTTCCGCACTTATTTCCCCCGGATTCACTCGTTTTGGATATTCTGATTACTGTGTTCTGTGTTCTGCGTTCTTCTTAACCTTTGTCCTTTGCTTTCCTTCCCCCGTGAGTCAAGAGGTTTGACAGCCTGTCTTTTGACGACAAGCGGTGTGAACAAGAGAATTATGGAGGAAATTCTCTAGAATGCGTCGATTCATAGAGGGAACACGCGATGAAAAAGATTTTTTTAGTATTGTTGTTGGTCATAACAATTTTTACCTTTGCCTTCAATCGTCCAGCTTTTGCTGCAGATGCTGTTAAAGGAGCGAAAGTCTTCTCTGCCAATTGCGCTTCTTGTCATGCGGCTGGAAAGAATTTGGTTCAAGCTAACAAGAACCTGACAAAGGAGGCTTTGGAAAAGTATGGCATGTACTCTGAGGAAGCAATTATAGCTCAAGTGACAAATGGTAAAAATGCCATGCCCGCTTTCAAAGGTCGTTTAAAACCCGAGCAAATTGAAGACGTAGCTACATATGTGCTGGGAAAAGCCGATAAAAGCTGGAAGTAAAGCAAAATAAGGCTATCAAAGCATAGTGGGAGGGTGAGAACCCCTCGCTTTTAAGCAGGGGATGAAATCCGACTCAACAGGTTTTAACCTGTTGTTTCTTTATTCCGGAACTTTTGCAAAGCACGATTGTGTCATAGTAGATATAACGCGTTACAACGCGAAACCATTGTAGGAAAGTCTTCCGCTTCCATGCCCAGCGAACCGATAATGACACTGGCTTCTGGGAAAAAGACAAATAAACTAAATCTTTAGACCCATCTGAGGGGGGACGCCTCTTAGATGTAAAACCAAAATACCTGTTGAGACGGTGAGACCAGCGCTGCGGGAGGGTTTCCCTGCGCAGGCGACTGGCGAACCCGGAGGGTCTGGCGGGGAGTAAGTCAAAAGGCTGCTCTAGTTAAGAGTCTAAGAAACAGGAACAAAGGTGTAACAGCACGGCAATAGCTAAGCTGTGGAACAACTTTTAAGAAACAAGCGTGCATTTATGCCAGGGAGTACGTCAATGTTCAGCAAATAGTAGGTAGGGCAGATGCTTTACCTACTGCTATTTTTTTACCATCGAGTTATTTCTACCATGCACCACTAGTTTCAAGATGCACGTGGTGTTGGTGGCTTGATGGTCACGCCGTAACGTGATGCAATGCCGACAATATTTTTCATCTCTTCCGGTGTATATGGGGGCGGTGGTGTGTTTGGGTCAGTTACCGGACGACCCATTTCGTCGAACATATTTTCGATACCTGACGGTGAGAATGTCACCAAGAGAATGCCTTTCGTGTCGCCGGTGTTCTCAAAGTTGTGATATAGCCCTCTGGGCATATTCACGTAGTCACCTGTAGTGGCGTGGAAAATTTCTTCCCCGACTTGAAATTTGAAATCACCCGCAGCAATGTAGACACGTTCGTCTTCTAAGCTGTGAACGTGCAAGGGCGTTGAATAGTAGGGCGGAACGATGTCTTCCATGACACTGAACGCTCCACCTGTGTCTTTGCTCGTGACTTTGAACGTAACGAGAATGTCACCCCACCAAAGGCTTGAACCTTTTCCTTTGGCAATCAATGCAGAAGTTTTGTTTGTCATTGCTTTGCCCCTCATTTTTTTGTCAGTCCCTGTGAATCTTAGGACTTTGTTTTCAAGAAAGTATCGATATCATTCCAGATTTGTAGTTCGACTAGTTTTGAGTCAGATACAACTAAGCGATCGATAAATCGGATGCTTGAAAATGTGGTGCCATCCGGATACTCACCCGTTAGTGTACCGACGCAGTAGACGGCAATACCTTGCGGGGTGAAAGCTGCATCGAAATACTGGTAAGCTGTGGTTACTCGACTGTAATGACTTTTTGCCCAAGCAACGTGTTCAGATAATGTGCGGAAGGTGATACCACCCGGGACAATGATGCGAAATTCGGGAGCTAAAAAACTCTGTGCTAACTCCATCTCTCGCCGCTTAATTGCTTGGAGAAACGATTGGGCAAGGCTAATTGCCTTTTGACTCAAATCGCTTTCCGTATCTTTGGTTTGTTTTAGCATCGGAAGCTCGCTTCTAATCTTTGCTCTCCAGAGGGAACAGATAAATTTGTATTTCATTCAAACGAGAACCGCTATACTCTTTTCTGTTTTTGCGGAAATCTTCTAGTACATTAAGACACAAGGCAGGAGGGAGATAATGCTTATACCATCTGCTTTTTGACTTCTTTGTTAAGCGTGTGCTTTTTAAATGCAATCGATGATTTCAGCAATGTTGAGGAAAATATTAAATCTTTACCGACACCTGTGTCTTTTCGTTTTCTGCGAAACTTTCATGAATCCTGCTGTATATCCGTATTTTCTTATATTTATATAAATAAGTAACAAACAGTTGACTGCAACAATGATTTATGGTTAATTTTTCATGAACTACATGCACCAGAAATAGTGAATATTTATCTTGTCATTTGCTGTCGGTATTGCCTGGGAGAGATGTTCAAATGCTGATGAAATACAGTTGCAAAGCGTGACTGACATCTAAAGCCAACGCGGTAGGAAATCTCTAAAATTGATAAGTCAGTTGAACGTAGTAATTGCTTGGCAAGTTCTAGCCGCTGTTGAATGATGTAGGAATGAGGAGTTAGTCCTGTAGATTGTTTAAATAAGCGAATAAAGTAGTAGTAGCTCATATGTACTAGCCCAGCTAGTTCTGTGATACTCAATTCCCGGTCGAGATTATCGTTGATGTAATCAAGAACTTCTCGCAGTTTGCGTTTGCTCAGACCGTCCCCATAGTTTGGAAAAAATGATTTCCTGGTAGCATATCGCCGCAGCAAGTGGGCTGATAGCATCATTGCTGCTGCCTCAACATACAGCGAGTCTCCTTCTAGCCCAGATTGGGCTTTGGACTTGAGAGCCAACCCAATCTGTTGAATGAGTGGGTCGTGCAGCTTAAATTGTGGTGTGAGTTCAACACGGTCTGGGTTGACTGACTCATGGGCGATGTGACTCAGGAAATTAGGTTCCAAATACAGATGGATAAACTGAGCTTGCTGGGGCGATCGCATAATTCGCCACAAACCAGCTGGATTGATGCAGATGATATCGCCATCGACAAAGTGTTCGCCTTGAACGTGATTGTCCACAACTCGTTCGACAAAAGCTGGAGTTCCGACATGAATGCTAATCATGTGCGTTGAAAAGGTGTGTTCAGGGGACTCGCTCGGTGGTAGCTGATAGTGTGCGACGCGAATCTTATCCCACAATGCTTGCTTAGTAAACACAAGGGGTACTTGTGGAATGACCTGCTCTCGCTCTTTGTCCTTTGTTGGGTCAACTACCAAAGTCTGTTTTTCTTGCATGACTGATGCCGCACAATTAAGTAAATAAGATCAATTAAGCAACACTAGTGTGAAATCGCGATTTCGTCACAGTACTAGCTTTCTCTTCCAGGGGTGCTTTCACTACCTGCTATATATTCAGATTTGCACGGCTAAATAATTAAAGTTAGTTCTTTTAATAACCCTTAAATTAAATTTGTCGAAAATTGCATAGAGTAAAAACGATTCATGATTTGATTAAAAGTAACCTCACAGAAACTGGTTTGGAAATTGCCTTTGCGTCCGCTGCAGTTCTATTAGACGAGTCAAGGGCTATAGAACTATTGGTGACGGCTCAAAAAACTCCCAACTTTTTTACAACGAGTGGCGATCGCCCTTTGAGCGGGCACTTCGTGCGATCGCCTTTATACGGGGTTTTGCCCATCGCGCCTTTAAATCAATACGGGTTCAGTTAAGATTTTTTGTGATAGCGAACGCTCTTTGCGGCAGCGCATAGCACGAATGTGCCGCCCTTGTACACGTGCCTTGACGTTGCATATAACGCCTGTTCCATTGGTTATCATTTTTGCAAGTTGTCTTATCGGCAACTGTATTGCCCTATATTCCTCCACCAATACACCGCTCACTGCTATAATTTTGACTGCTTTAATTGAGGAAATATCGCTGAGGTAGGCTGATGAGCGTCTTCATCGCACTTTTTTTCATCAAGACAGTCCAGAGTTCTTCTTGAATTTTGAACAGCAGTTTGGAAAATGAAGGGGGAACTTCCAAGGGTGCAGTGGCTCATCTGCTGGAGCTTAGGTTTTGCAACCACTGCCTTCTCAACACTGTTAACTCCCCTTATGACGAACGATCCAAGATTATTTGTGTAACGTACTAACGCTTTATAACTGCTCTATAATGTTAAATTTAGCAAAAATTTTCTATCTGTAACGAGACGTTTGCGCTACCTAAATGGGAATGCTTTATTAGAGGAATTAACCAATGGGATATGTGATTGCTACTGCAAATATGAAGGGCGGAGTTGGCAAAACCACCCTTACTGTTAATATGGCTACTTGTTTAACGAAAAATTATGGCAAGCGGGTGCTTGTCCTTGACTTAGATAGCCAAATTAGCGCCACACTCAGTCTCATGTCTCCTGTAGACTTTGCTAAGCTGCGCAAACAAAGACGGACATTGAGATATCTGATAGATGATATTATCAACCCCTCGTCAAGGGCAAAATTGACAATTCGGGATATCATTCAGACCCAGGTTTGCAATCTCCCCGGATTGGATTTATTACCAGGAGATATTGACCTGTACGATGAATTTGTTGTCTCAGAAATGCTTCATCAACAAGCAGTGAATCTGGGTGAAAATGAATTTGAAACGATTTGGAATCGGTTTGAAAGAGTCTTGCTAGGTAAAATCTTAGAACCTATTCGGGAAGAATATGATTTTATTATCTTAGACTGCGCTCCTGGATATAATCTTTTGACGCGTAGCGCTTTGGCAACCAGTAATTTCTACATACTTCCTGCTAAACCGGAACCATTATCTGTGGTGGGTATTCAATTACTGGAAAGACGCATTGCTAAGTTAAAAGAAAGTCACGAGCATGAAGCAAAGATAGATATACAAATGCTGGGTATTGTCTTCACAATGTCGAACACCAACTTTCTTAGTGGAAGATACTACAAACAAGTTATGCAACGTGTTTATCAAGATTTTGGTGAAGGAAAAATTTGTCAGACACAAATACCAACTGATGTGAATGTTGCTAAAGCAGTTGACAGTTTTATGCCTGTTGTTTTAAACAATTCCGGCACAGCAGGGTCAAAAGCATTCCTTCAATTAACTCAAGAGTTGTTGCAAAAGCTAGAGTCTGCTGAGCGTGAAAAGCAACAAAGAACTAATTTAGAATTGGCCACACCGTAGAAGAGATTAGGGAGATGAGGGAGATGAGGGAGATGAGGGAGTGAGGGAGATGGGGGAGATGGGGGAGAAGTAGAAATTATCCCTGATCCTCCTTATCCTCCTCATCCTCCTCATCCTCCTCATCCTCTTTTCCCCTTGTCCTCTTAAAACTGCCCAGCCAACGCGGGAACACACCGTTCGCAAAGCAGGGGATGTTCAGCAAATTCTCCTACATGAGTTGAGTAGTTCCAGCAGCGATCGCACTTCTGCCCTTCTGCGTTCACGACTCCAATTTGCCACGTGTCGGACTGCAAGCTGTACTCCAACCCTTGCACCGCTTCAGGAGAATCCAACAAGTCCACCTGAGAGGTGATAAACAGGTAGCGCAGTTCGTCTATTCCATTCTGAGTAGCATTCAGTGATTTCACTGAAGAACGTAACTGCTCATCTGCTACATACAGCAATACCTTTGCTTCCAGGGAAGAACCAATCATTTTATTGACTCTTGCTTCTTCCAGCACTTTGTTAACTTCAGTACGCAGTTGTCGCAATTGTTGCCACAAGGTCGCTAATTCTGGATTTTGCCACTTTTGGTCTAACTGCACCCAGCCAGCTTCAAACACCGATTTGTAGGGTGTTTTGTACGGCAGAAATTGCCAGATATCTTCTGCCATATGGCACAGCACAGGGGCGATCGCTCGTGCTAAATTCTCTAAAGCAATTTTCAGCACCGTTTGACAGCTACGACGGCGGAAAGTATTTGGCGCACTGATGTACAGCCTGTCCTTAGCGATATCCAGATAAAAGTTGGATAAATCAACCACGCAGAAATTCTGCACTGTTTGGAAAAACCGGAAGAATTGGAAACTGTCAAACGCTTCGGTAACTTCCTTAAACACCTCCGTCATGCGGTGCAGCATATAACGGTCAAGCTGCGTCATTTCCTCAAATGGTACCGCGTCCTTTTCGGGGTCAAAATCGTGCAAGTTGCCCAACAAGAACCGCGCCGTATTGCGAATCTTGTTTCTGATATCCGTCAGTTGCTTAAGGATATTTTTACCGAGAGGCACATCTGAGGTGTAATCTACCGACGACACCCACAGACGCAACACGTCTACACCATAGCCAGGTTCTTGTTTTTGATTTTTCCCACCCTCGATAACGATTTTGGGGTCAATCACATTCCCCAGCGACTTACTTTGCTTGCGTCCTTGTTCGTCTAGGATAAAGCCGTGGGTCAACACCTTTTTATAGGGCGCACAGTCATTAACCGCCACGCTGGTGAGCAAACTCGACTGGAACCAACCGCGATGCTGATCTGAACCTTCCAAATACAAATCAACAGGATAGCCCAACTCTGGTCGCCGTTCTGCCACAGCTGCCCAGGATGAACCAGAATCAAACCACACATCCATCGTATCAGTCCCCTTACGGTAAGACCGACCGTTGTTGCGGTATTTTTCTGGCAACAATTCTAGGGCTGAAAGTTCCCACCAAGCATCAGAACCCTTTTCGGCAAATATTCCTTGCACGTGCGAAATAGTTTCTTCATTTAGCAGAGGTTCGCCAGTTTCTTCATCATAGAAAACAGGAATTGGCACACCCCAATTCCGCTGACGAGAAATACACCAGTCAGAACGTTCCGCAACCATTGGTCTGATGCGGTTTTCACCTTGTGCGGGAATCCATTTTACGGAGGCGATCGCCTTTAGCGCCTCATCCCGAAATCCTTCTACCGAAGCAAACCACTGTTCCGTTGCACGGAAAATCGTCGGTTTCTTCGTCCGCCAGTCATAAGGATACTTGTGTTGGTAGGGTTCCTCCTTCAGCAGAGAACCCGCCGCCGTCAGCGCATCAATGATCGCCTGATTTCCATCACCCAAGACATTCAACCCAGCAAACTGTCCCGCCTCTTCGGTAAAGTTGCCATTGTCATTTACTGGCGCAAGGATGGGTAAACCGTAACGCTGACCAACAATGTAGTCTTCTTGACCGTGACCCGGGGCAGTATGTACTAACCCTGTACCTGAGTCAGTCGTCACGTAATCACCGCCAATCACAATCGGGCTTTCGCGGTCAAATAAGGGATGACGGTAGGTGGAATGTTCTAAATCTTTCCCTTTGATTGTGGCTTTTACCGTTAGCTGAGTTCCCAGAACCTCAGATAGACGTTCCACCAAATCAGCCGCAACAATCAAGTAGCGGAACCTCACCCCCTCAGTCCCCCTCTCCCCAAGGAGAGAGGGGGAAGCAACTTCCTCACTCTCTCTTCCTGCTTGCACGGAGTCGGAAGCATTTTCTTCACTCCCCCTCTCCGCTTGCGGGGAGGGGGTTGGGGGGTGGGGTTCCACTTCCACCACCGCGTAGTTCAGAGATGGATTGAGAGCAACAGCCAAGTTACCGGGAATTGTCCAAGGCGTTGTTGTCCAAATAGCCACACCCAACTCAGGTAAAAATTCCCCAAGTACAGGTTTCACAGCTTCCGATAAACTTGTCATTGGGAAAGCTGCATAAATACTACGCGAAGTGTGACCTTCAGGATACTCCAACTCAGCTTCTGCCAATGCCGTTTTAGAACTGGGACTCCAGTGTACTGGCTTCAAACCACGATAGATGTATCCTTTCAACACCATCTGACCGAAAACACCAATTTGAGCCGCTTCGTATTGCGGTTTCATCGTCAGATACGGATGTTCCCAATCACCCCAAATGCCGTAACGTTTGAAACTTTCGCGCTGTTCATCAACTGTCGAAAGGGCAAATTCTTTCGCTTTTTGCCGTAGTTGCAAAGGCGTCAAGTTTTGCCGTTCTGCCGACTTCATATTCTGCAAAACTTTCAGTTCAATTGGCAAACCGTGGCAATCCCAACCAGGTACGTAACGAACTTTACGCCCGCGCAGCAGTTGATAGCGGTTAATAATGTCTTTAAGAATTTTATTTAAAGCATGACCGAGGTGGAGAGAACCATTAGCATAAGGTGGTCCATCGTGCAATATAAATAATTCGCCTGGATTATTCTGAGACAGGCGTTCATAAATCTTATTGTCTTCCCAAAACTTTTGGATTTCTGGCTCCCGCTTGACAGCGTTCGCTCGCATATCAAAGTTCGTTTTAGGCAGGTTTACAGTATCTTTGTATTTTCCAGTTTCTGTCACGATTTCATGCCAAGAAATAATAAGGTCGTATTCTCACTATTATCCGTGAGAAAGTCTTTAATGTGGATGCAAAGCATTTAAGCAGGCGGCGCGAGGTATGCCTGCTGAAATGGTCGAATATTAAACCTATGGTACTCTATCTTTGTTGTTGGGGGTCTTGTTCAGGGGGTTCCCTCCGTTCTAGGAACTGGCGTTGCGTTCAAGCCGAAAGTACAGCACCAGTGTTAGGCGGTGCCGTACTTTCGTTATCTCACTCTCTCAAACTCTCAAATCGTTACATAGCCGTAACACACCCTACTTAATATTTAGTTTATAAATGACCTCTTGTTGCATCATTAACTGTCATGACTCGGCAATTATTCTGGCGTTAAGCAAGGTAAAAATTCTGTCGAGTTCCAATATTCCTGTCAGTTCAGCCTCTTGTTCTGAAGTCAATAAACCAGCTTTTTTATTCTCTGAAAGTTCTTCAAGCCGAGACTGGAGTTCCTCGGTAAATTTGAACAGATAGAGATTCCTAACTTTGCTGATTTTGATTCCAGATTCTACCCAGAATGAAGGTTGGACCATCATTTGAGTAATCATGTTTTTGTCTTGCTTTGTGGGTGATGGTCGTATTGTAACAGTGAATCTTTGTCTTTCTGCTTCCTGGAAAGCCATTGCGCAGAGCGCAGCGCCGTTATGGACGATCGCCCCAAAAGAGCGATCGCCTCGTCCCGCATGATTTGCTACTTATGAACTTTGCCCTGGGGGATTTGGTGGTACTTCCCCAGGTGGTGCTTCTGCTGGGGGAGCAAGTGCAGCATCAGGAGCAATTTCCTCAACTGGAATTTTTGCTAATTCCTCTGCCACAGCCTCTCCTTCCGCAGCAGCTTCAATTGCGGCTTCTACCAATTCTGGAGATGGCGGATTGGGTGGAACGGCTTTTGGCACATTCTCAGTTTTAGCTTCTGTAGGGGCAGATGGAACTGCTTCTGCTGGTTGATCTAATGTCGGAGTTTTTGCTTCGATATCAGTCACGCTAGCAGAGGTCACTACTGATTGTTCTGTTACGGGTGTGCGATCATCAATAATTTCAACCGTAGGTTTACCTGTGGGTGCAGGAGGAGTCGCCTCTGTTTTAGGTTTTTCAGGTGTCTTTTTACCCACAGTTTGCACTCGGTCTTTCGCACCCGAAAAGGTTCTACCAATACTCTTTTGCACTTGAGCAAGCCTTTGGGGAAGCGATAACTTAGAAACTTGCTCCTGAATATTTGTTTTTACTGTTTCAGTGCTGGGTATTTGGGTTTGTTGTGCCTGTGGCGTCACTTGACGACGTAATGACAGTGTTTGCCAGCCAAACCAACCCAAAAGAGCGACACTAGCCACATGACCCAGCAAAAGACCTCCAGTAATGCGTTGGGCAAATATCCATAAGACCAAGGCGTAGAAGAGTCCTACACCACTCCAGATAAAATCATTCTTACGGTGGATTTCAGGGAAAAAGAAAGCTGCTAAATAAAGCGCTACACTTCCAAGACCGACAGTCAACGCCAGGACATATGCCAGCATTTTGTGGTTACTCCTTACTGTGTCATTTCACTAGGGATTTGAGATTGGGGATCAGAAGTTGGGAATTTTTCGCTGTCAGTGGCGGCTGTTAGTTGTCAACCCTCTAACCACTGAACAGTAGAAGTACTCACTCCCAAGTATCTACTCCCCAATCGCTTAACTAGATATCTCAATTTTGCAAATTTTGCCAGAAAGTTGTTGATTCAGATACAAATTAAAATTTTTTATGTGTGTAGCTTGGGTATCCTTGCTTTGTGCATGAACTCTTAATGTCTTCTTTAGGAGAGAAGCAGAAATCTCGGACTACCCTTAAAGATAAAGAGAATCTGCAAGAGTTAGCCAGAATTTTATGACACAGCAAAGCTTTGGTGTGATTGGTTTAGCTGTTATGGGTGAAAACATCGCTCTCAATGTGGAGCGTAACGGCTTTCCAATCGCAGTTTACAACCGCTCGCGTGACAAAACTGATAAATTCATGGCGGAGCGTGCCCCAGGAAGAAATGTCAAAGCCGCTTTTACTCTAGAAGACTTTGTTGCTTCCTTGGAACGTCCCAGAAGAATTCTCATCATGGTGCAAGCTGGTAAACCTGTAGACGCAGTGATTAATCAGCTCAAACCCTTGCTGGACGAAGGCGACATTATTATCGATGGTGGCAACTCTTGGTTTGAAGATACGGATCGCCGTACCCAAGAATTAGAACCTGCTGGGTTTCGGTTTATTGGTATGGGCGTCAGTGGTGGTGAAGAAGGAGCACTCAATGGTCCTTCACTCATGCCAGGAGGTACGCAAAGCTCCTACCAGTATCTGGAGCCAATTTTCACCAAAATTGCCGCCCAAGTCGATGATGGTCCCTGTGTGACATACATTGGTCCTGGTGGTTCTGGTCACTACGTCAAAATGGTACACAACGGTATTGAGTACGGCGATATGCAGCTCATTGCCGAGGCATACGATTTACTGAAAAATGCCGCTGGACTTGACCATAATCAACTCCATGAAGTTTTTGCGCAGTGGAACACCACGGACGAACTCAATTCGTTTTTGATTGAAATTACGGCAAATATTTTCCCTTACATTGACCCAGACACAAATTTACCTCTGGTGGATTTGATTGTTGACTCCGCAGGTCAAAAGGGAACTGGACGCTGGACGGTACAGACTGCTTTGGAATTGGGTGTTTCAATACCAACAATTATCGCAGCAGTCAATGGTCGCATCATCTCTTCTTACAAGCAAGAACGGGTAGCAGCATCTAAAATCCTTACAGGTCCCACTGGCAAGTATGAGGGAGATAGCAAAGAGTTTATTAACAAGGTGCGTGACGCCCTCTACTGCTCGAAAATCTGTTCTTATGCCCAGGGAATGGCGCTGCTTTCTAAAGCTTCCCAAACCTATAACTGGAATTTGCAGCTGGGTGAATTGGCTCGGATTTGGAAGGGCGGCTGTATCATTCGCGCTGGATTTTTGAATAAGATTAAGAATGCATTTGGCGAAAATCCATCACTGCCAAACCTCCTGTTAGCTCCTGAATTTAAGCAAACAATTCTTGATAGACAAACAGCTTGGCGTGAAGTGTTGGCAACAGCCGCTAAACTGGGAATTCCAGTGCCAGCATTTAGTGCATCTTTGGATTATTTCGACAGCTATCGTCGCGATCGCTTGCCTCAAAACCTCACACAAGCTCAACGCGACTACTTCGGTGCACACACCTACGAGCGTTTGGATAAGCCCGGTTCCTTCCACACAGAATGGGTACCCATTACTGAGAAGTCCTAGTCAACTTCAACGGCAGAATCACTGCCACATCAACAACCAACAACACCTTCAAGTTCTACGGTGAATTTTGAGTGACTCTGAAAACCTCAGAGTCACTTTTTTTGAATAGACAAGATTGCATCTCTTTGATTCCATCTGTGTCCATCTGTGTCCATCTGTGGTTCATTATTCTTTTTTGTGGAATGAATGCAAGAAGTCTAATCCTTAACTGAACCGTATTGCCATATAACGCTCTTCCATCACTTTGCTGAGAGAAAAATAAAAGCCAAAATCTGAAAGCCAGACACTGTTAGGGATTTGGACTTTAATTTCTCACATAAAGCCGGAAACATTGATTCTTACGTAAAGCCTTTCGCTGTAAGGATTTCAGAATATACTCTCTCGAGAGTGATGAAAGAGCGATAAGTAAGTAGGCGAGAAAAAATCAAACTATGTAAAGAAAAGTAAAGCTTTAAAACTAGTTCGTAGTACGCGCTAAGCGCGTTCGCCGCTCTTGCGTGCCGCAGGCTAGACAGCGCTTACTACATACCTTTAATTATTTACACCAACCTACTTAGTGGTTTTAAATTTCAGTAAAAATTAGTAACAATAAAGTTTTATAGTTTACACGCTAAAATTCACCGTTTTTATATTTAGCCTTTAATTCTTCCAATTCTGCATCTATTTCACTTTGACTAGAAGAAGGCTGGGGTGTTTGCGGCTGAGGCTGAAACTCAGTTTTCTTATTGCTTTTGGCATGACCACCTTGAAGAAATAGAGTTTTCATTTCCTCTAATTCTATATCTATTTGACTGGTAGTTTTATTGATAGAAACAGGTCTAGAGGTAGGTGGTGAAGTAACAGGTTTTACTGGTTGCCTGACAGGTGGTGTTGAAGCTAATTGCTGCCCCCCGTTTAAGTCTTGGAGAACTTCATCTACAGTTTGGTAACGCCTAACGGGAATGCTTTCTAGCATCTTGTCCAGAATACGACTCAACTGATTGCTCACCGGATTTTTTAGATATTGTCGCCAAATCCAAGTGTCGTTGTTAATGTCGTATAAGTCAAAAGGAGAAAGTTGGGTTAAGAGATGAACGCAGGTAACACCTAAGCTGTATATATCGCTGGCAAAAATAGCTCTTCCTCTAATTTGTTCGGGTGCTACATATTCCGGGCTACCAATACTGGTTCCTGTTCTGTTTAACGCTGTGTAGGTAGCTTCTTTAGCCGCACCAAAATCAACCAAAACTAGACCCCCCCCTGTCCCCCCCTTGGTAAGGGGGGGTGCCGAAGGCTGGGGAGTTATACGACGAATAATATTTTCCGGCTTAATATCTCGGTGAATGACTTGTCTTGCATGACAAAATTGCAGCACTAGCAATAAATCATTCAGCAGTTGGCGAATTTGAGTTTCATTGAAAGCACCTTTTTGTTCCAATTCTTGAGCTAAGTTCAATCCGTCGATAAATTCTTGTACAAGATATTGCCGATCATCTTGAGTAAAATAAGCCAAGAGTTCGGGAATTTGGGGATGCCTGCCCAATTCATCCAAGCGCATTGCCTCTTGGGTAAATAACTCTACTGCTTTCTGCACTGTGCTAGTCCCTTGAGCTTGGGGGTAGAATTGCTTAATCACGCAGCGCGGTTTAGAGGGTTTATCCTCATCTATTGCTAAGAAAGTTCTGCCAAAACCACCCTGCCCTATCGGTTTAATAGCACGGTAGCGTTCTTTGAGAAGTAACTTGGAACCACACGTCAGGCAAAAGTTTCCACCATTCGTGTTAACAGGCTTGGGACAATTGGGGTTTAAGCAATAGCTCATGTGACAAATAAAGGCTTTAGCGTAGCTCTTAATACACTGGGCTACGCTCTTATATGTTTTTATTTTGCCACGCCGAAAGATGAAGGCGAATTTTTGTAAGAAACAATTGTCAATTTTCAAGTGATGAACGCTGAGTTTTTTGCTGGAGGAGTCCTTTCCAATCTTGTAAAGCCTTCTCTGTCCACAGCCAATTTTTACCCAATTCTCTCATCTCAAAATTAATTGGATCTTCTTTTATGACCATTTGACGTAGCTTGATTGCTTCATTGAGATATTGCTCACGTTTTCCGCTAGGTTGATTACTTGCAGTTTTATACAAGCCAAGGGCTAACCCAGCATAAGCTGTTAAAGCATCCCGAGGCACTGGCTTTGAGGGAGAAAATGCTGTGGGAGAAGCAGCAGTTCTATTTTGCTCTCTAACTGCTAAACTCAATGCCTTGAACCAGGAGTCATTTGCCCGGTTGATATTACCTTGTGCGTAGTAAGCAAATCCTAATGCGTTGCTATACAAAACTGAGTCTGGTTGAGCCTTGAGTGCGCTTTCCCAGTAACGACGGGCGTCATCGACGCTGTATTTGTTGTCTCCTGTTTGGATAGATTGCCACGCCAATCGCCCTTTGAAAAAGTAGATAGATGGATTGTCTGCTGACGCTTGGGGAACGGCGTTCAGGGCTGATTCAGCGTTAGAAAGTACATTACGGTTGAGCAGTTCTTCCACAGCCTGAAGCCCTGCTTGCAAGTCACCCTGGCTCAATTTTTCGGTGGCGATCGCACTGACAGATTGGGTGTCAGCCGTTTTGAAATTGATTTGTGGGGTGTTAGAGTTTGGTTGAGACTGATGAATTGACACTACCGACGGCAGTTTCGACATTTGTTGATTCTGCGACCACCAGTTGAAACCGACAAAAGCTGCGATCGCACTTACTCCCACAGCGCCAACAACACCCAATAATTTGCGTCTTTTGCCTCGTTTTGCCTTCGCTGTTTGTGATGCAGGCGTGGTTCTTTGAGCTAACGACCCGGCATTTGAGTCGTCCCAACCTGCTTGGAATCCAGCTTCCTGACGAGTCAGTTCACTATTGGAGGGGTGTTCGCGACTTCCAGAACCGCCCAGCTTACCATAAGAAGCCGCTTTGCGGACTTCTTCCCACATCCTCACATCGTTTTCCAGCGAAGCTATTTCACCGGAAACTTCTGTTTCGTCAAGACCATCTTCCCCAAATTGCACGAGTTCAGCCTTCATGGAAGATTGCTCGGATGTCTTTTGTTTATCTAGTTGCCGAAACAAATCCGAAACAATCGCTGAATCTTCTTCGTAGCTTGGGTCATCGTACTCAATTTCATCAACAAGGTCGCCCCAGGTTTCTTCACCCAGCCAGTCTAAGTCAGAGGGTTCCCTTGTCAAATCTGAGGGTAACATATCCTCAATGGGTAATGCCATTTCGGCGTCATGTGCCGGGTCTGAATAAATTGTCGCTGTAGTTTTTAAAGAGGAATTATACTCATTAAATAACTCTTCATCTTCAGGTAAGAAAACTCCTGGGCTGAGATAGCCATCGAATTCTGGCTGGAGATATAAAATTGGCAATGCCCAGTAAAGTTGGTGAGAACCATAGCCAGCAACCAATCCTTGGCGCATCCGACTCACGCACAAATCCACAGAATATCCCTGAGATAAGTTGCGGTAAAACAATTGTGTCAGCAGCAGCGCCACTTCATCGGGGATGCGTTCTGACATTGCCAAAACGCTCCTAATCCCCCGCTTTACCAAGGTTTCTGTCAAATTGCGTTCGCCTGTGTCTCCTGTGGGATCCGAGGAGGTAGCTGCATATGTTCCCAAGCAGGAGTTAAACACTGCCATCTGGATGTTATTATTGACCAGCAAACCCGCCAAGTCATCGCCACTTAGGGTTTCCCTTAAACCAGTTCTGTTACTGACAAGATAAATTTCTCCGCCGTTGGAGGCGATGTTACTGTGACCAGAGTAGTGCAGAACGTGGTATCGTCCTTGTTCTAGGGCTTGTGTCAATTCTTCCCGCCCTGGTTGTTCGAGCAAGGTGAGTTCTATCTGCGGTAAATCATTGCCACCTTCTCCATCACGATGAAGTTCGGCTTGCAGTTTGATAGCTTCTTGTTTAAGGAGATCCAGACGCACAAGATCTGTAGGAGAAGCGATCGCCATCAGTACTTTTATCCCACCTTCGTCTGCTGGTATTGGCATACTTGTCGAAGGTAAACGAGAACCGCCGCCAATGCCACTTTGATAGCGAGAAAAAGCGATATACGGTCCTGTCGCGATCGGGCGATCGCCTGCATGCATCACTTCCCAAGGTAACCGCGCTAACCTTGTGTCTTTCAGTCCCAACCGCAGACGCAACACCTGTTGGTGGTTTTGGGCAATCCCTTGTGCCGTAATCCAACTATCTCTGAGGGTGCCTTGAAATAGTGCGTTATAAAATTGTTGACCCAACGCCACCAAGTTGACGGAGTTTCTTGCTAAAGCATCTCCCTGCAGCACCGACTTCAACGGGTCATTCATCAAATGTCCCGCAGCCGTCAACCAATCAGCTACAGGCCAAGTCACCAGTTCTTCTGCCAATGGCACCCCAGGCGCGACTTGTTCCGTCCGCACCAAGTAGTCATTTTGCCCTACTGGGGTTACGGAAATGTGAAATTCCTGGGTCACAACTGCTCCTGTTTGCCTCCTAAATTTGCTTTGAAACGCGATTCATTTTCAAGTCAATGTTTTGCTTCTTCTGATACCTTAGATGCATCCTGCCACTGATTGTTTCTGATTCACGTTGTTTTGCTCATACCTGTTTTACCTTTTTCCTCTTAAAACTCATAACCCACGAGTCAGAATTCATGCTGTATTCTCTACGACTTGGTTCTGAGTCCAGGTTCAAAGCTTTCTCATTTGAGCTATTGTGGAGAAAAAAATCTTCCTTCATAAAATTACATCCCATAGGCTGAGTTCTTCTAAAATTTTGAATTCAGCAATTCAATCTCCTTTCATCACTTTATCCGGATCTTGTTAGTTTCGCCCAGAACATTCTTAGTGGTAGATGCACCTTGATCTTCAACTCCCATGTTGGCTAACAACCCTGTGGGAGTTTTTCTGTCTTAACTGGTGAGCGATCTGGAGTTAGGGGTAGGGGTCTAAGGCTGTAAGGGAAAACAATTTCTTTACACCCCTACACCCAAATTTATGCTCTGGTGATCATCAACCTCTAACTTTTTTCCGTAGTTTACAAATTGCAACTCTTTCTGATATGCACAAAATCACTTGCAAGAGGGTAGTTATCTCTAAAACATAGGATTCGTAAATGCACTTTGATAACTGACTCCCCTGGTGAACATTCGGCTACTTAGGCTTTTCTTATTGTTAGATAAAATCAAAATATTTTTTACCTCCAAAATGGAGGATTTATCCGGAAGAAGGTAGTTATGTCTGGAACATAGTATTGGTAGATGCACCCTGATAACTGACCCCCTAGTGGACTTTCGGCTGCTGGGGGATTTTTTTGACTACTGACACAACTATAACTCCAATTTTCGCGTTTTTTGTCCGGAACAGCTTAGTTATTTATAAAACATAGTATTGGTAGATGCACCCTGATAACTAACGCCCCTGGCTAGCTACTAGCTACTTGGGGTTTTTTATTTTTTACACCAACATCCCCAGAATTCCCGCGCTTTTTATCCGGAACAGCCTAGTTATTTATAGAACATAGTATTGGTAGATGCACCCTGATAACTGACACCCCTGGCTAGCTACTAGCTACTTGGGGTTTTTTATTTTTTACACCAATCTCACGACAATTCCCGCGTTTTTTGTCCGG
>NZ_CAWUDP010000029.1:0-106556 GCF_963920835.1 Scytonema sp. PCC 10023 | reverse complement strand
TGTAGGGTGGGCACTGCTAGTCAAGCCATTGCAGTTCTAGAGTATCGGTGGGCACTGCCCACCACTGTGGCTCTTGTTTCTAAACGGTTCATACACTGCCCACCCTACGCTCAGCATAGTCATCAAAATATAATGGTTGGGAGGCAGAGCCTCCTTTTAGGCATTCCTATGCTGAGCATAGGAACGAGAGACAGGTACCCCTCTCCTTACTAAGGAGAGGGGATGGGGTGAGGTTTGTAGAGCAATTTAGCTTCTATGGGTACAGCCGACTGTATGCATATCCTGTCAATATTTGGTTTTTTAAATTCTGGAATCTTGATAAACCGCTTTGTAGTTGTTATTATCAAACAGCATATATAAAATCTATTCCTAAAGACTTATGTTAATCCCCCCTTCGGCTACTTGCCAAAGGGGTATTTTAATAGATACCTGCAAAGAAAGGGCGATTGGCGGTTCATTAGACTTCTCCCGTTTTAGTAAAGCGCTGTCGGTTGCTCAATTTTTTTTAATACTCATATAATCGTAGTAAACACATACTGTTAGCAGTACCGAATGCTGCCATCAACAGAAAGTGCATTCTCCACACAGCACAAATCAAGACAAAAAGCAAGACCTTTTCTTAGTATGCGGACTCAAAAGTTTAGGGCAACATTGTGTTGCAGTCCTAAAGGAGTACGATGTTAAAGTTAGCGCCATTGACGTTGTGCAGCCCAGAAGTTGGGAAGTCCCAGAAGTACCAAACTTACTAGAAAAGTTCATCATAGGAGACTGCCGCCAGCCAAGTATTTTAGAGCAGGCAGGTATACGTCAGTGTCGTTCAATACTTTTACTGACAAGAAATGAGCGGATGAATATAGAGGCTGCGTTTGCAGCACGGCGTCTTAATCCGCACGTTCGCTTGATTGTACGTTCTGATAAACAAAATTTCAACGAACTCTTGTACGAAAATCTACGCAATTTTGCTGCCTTTGAGCCTACCCATCTCTGCGCTCATGCCTTCGCTCTGACAGCCCTCGGTTCTGAAGCTATTGGATATTTCACCTTAGAAGGGCAACTGTTGCGAGTGATAGAGCATCAGGTACAACCAAACGAGCGCTGGTGCGATCGCAAGCCAGTACATAGACTCAATCTAACAACTCGCCGCATCTTGTGTCATACACCTGTTTCATCTGACGCACCCAAACAATTCTATGACTGGGATCCAGAGGCAGAAGTGCAAGCGGGAGACACACTCGTTTACATTGATGTTGCACACGAACTGGATTTATCTGAGCAAGATACAAGCAAATCTCACCACAAAAGGTGGCAGTGGCAACAGTTTGTCCGAGGCATCACACCAAAGAATCTTAAGCAGAAAATAGTGCAATTTTGGCAATCTTACTACCAAAGCCAAAATCAAATCCGGCGAATTGCGACAATCTATGCGATGACTGTAGTCATCCTGTGGCTCGTCGGAATAGTTCTTTACCGCTTGTATTATCCTGACATCACTCTCCAAGAAGCTTTCTATGCAACAGCAGTCTTGCTGTTGGGAGGATACGGAGATTTATTTGGCGGCGTTGAGTTTGTATCGCAACAACCATCAGAGCATATGCCATGGTGGTTGCGGTTGTTCAGCCTGGGACTCACGTTGACAGGTCAAGCTTTTGTGGGAGTATTGTATGCACTGCTGACTGATGCTCTTGTCACTTCAAGGTTCGAGTTTTTCAATTCCCATCCTCCCATACCACAATCCAACCATGTGGTACTGATTGGGTTAAATCGACTGGGGCTGAGAGTGGCTGCTCTTTTGCAAGAACTCAACCAGCCGTTAGTCGGAATTCATACTACCAGTCTCGACGAACGCACTTTACGCGAGATGCCCCTTATTGTTGGCAATGGTATTGAAGCACTTGCTCAGGTGAATCTCTCCCATGCCAAAAGCATCGTTTTAGTCGGGGACGATAACATGGAAAATCTGGAAATTGGGCTGATGGCTCATGCAATCAACCCCACCAGTCGCTTGATTATCCGCTCTCAAGATCGCCAATTTAGTGACAATATAGCTCCTCTGTTTCCCTATGCCAAAGTTCTGTGTGGCGCGGCTTTGTCAGCGGAAGTCTTTGCTTGTGCTGCTTTTGGAGAAAACGTTCTTAGCTTTTTTCACTTGAGTAATCAAATAGTCATGGTGACGGAATACAACATTGAACAGGGCGATACTCTCAATGGATTGCTTCTATCTGAAATAGCTCATGGTTACGGTGTTGTGCCGATTCTCTACCAGAAAGAGCGGCAAGAGAATTACTCGTTATTGCCCTGGGATGATTTCAAGCTTTCTGCTGGCGATCGCTTGATTGTTTTAGCCACAAGCAGTGCTTTGCAGCGAATTGAATGGGGTGAAATGCTGCCTCGTCTTTTTAAGGTGCAGATTGAAAAAGCTTTGACTAGAAATGCTATTGCTGATGGTGCAGAAGAAATAGCGTTGATTACTGGATGTAGTTTCACTACTGCTAGGCAATCGATGAATAACTTGCCTAGAGTGTTGCCAACACCACTTTATAAACATCAAGCTCAGCATCTCGTGCGCAAGCTAACAAAACTACAAGTTTTGGCAAGTGTCATCTTCATTGGGCAAACCATCAAATAGGTCAAAATAACATTCAGATACCGTGACTTTTCCCAATCACCCAATGACGTTTGAAAAAACGCGCTAAAGCCGACTCTTCCAAAGATAAATAAATTGGGCGTCCGTGGGGACAGGTGCGGGGGTTGCGCGTGCGTTGCCATTGCTCTAGAAGTGTTTGCATTTCTTGTAAACTCAGGGTTGTACCGTTGCGAATGGCACTACGACAAGCAACGGCAACTTGCGCTGCTTGCAAGTCACCTCCCCAACTGAGTTCTAAAATTGCATCGGCACAGTCGTCTCGCTGTTGAAAAAGTGCGGGTACGCTGCGGACTGCCCAAAGTTGTTCGCCAAAGGGTTCTATATCCAAACCAATACGTTGCACTTGCGAGACTTGAGCCGGAGATAATTGATAAAGAATGACTGGAGGTTCGATGGGAATAATCTTCCAATTGTCGCACAATTGCTCGTACAAAACTCGCTCATGAGCAATGTGCTGTTCAACTAACCACATTCCACCTGGATGTTCTGCCACGATGTAGGTGTTATTAACTTGAGCAACGGCTTTGAGTTGCAGAGACGTTGCATGCACCGTCTCTCCATCCGTTTTGTGTTCTTCACTGGGAATAGAACGATTGACGTTGTATCCGCCTTTTTCTTCTGCGGCTTTGAGTAATTTACCAACTCGCGTTGTGTGAACAGCATCTTTAACAGACGTAGAATTGATGCGGAGTGCTTGGGCGATCGCCCCACTAATTTGTTCTTGCCAATGACTCAGTTGGTTGAGATAAATTTCTGATTTTGCTGGGTTGCGGTTCCAGTTGATATGTTCGGGAGAAATGAATAAATGCAGGAAACAAACTGGATAGCGATCGCGCGGTAATGTCCGATGAAATGCTGACAGAATAGTTTGCTCTAATTCCGACGACTTCACCATCCGTCCGTTGACAGCAACCCGCACCCAGTCTGGACGATGGCGATGACAGCGATCAGGTAATCCTACAACCAAATGTAGTCCTGAGTTCCTAGCTGCGGTTTCTGAATTCTCACTCGTGAGTTTTGAGTTCTCACTCGTGAGTCTTGAATTCTCGCTAGTGACTTCTGAGTTCTGAGTTGTCAGTTGTAGAGACGCGACGCCAGTCGCCTGCGGAGGGAAACCCTCCCGCAGCGCTGGCTCGCCATGGCGCGTCTTTACATTTGTCAGTTCTGAATTCTGAGTTCTGAGTTCTGAGTTCTCAGGATTGGGTATTTCTAATTTTAACTCGTGTAAATCCGCTTCTTTAACCTGATGTAGAATCTGGGGCAACAGTTGTCCTATCGAAGCGGAGGGACAAAGGGTAAACCACTGTCGGTCATTTTGCCACACTTGCCAGGTAACATGAGGATGACACAAAGCGATTTGATGAATCGTTGCTTGCACTGCTTTCATTTGCTGTGCTAATGTTGGCAACGCCTCACGACGAGGTAAACAATTTCCAAATAAATTTGAGACTGTCACAACTGTACCAGGAGCGATCGCAGCAACTTCTACGTACAATGCTTCTCCAGCATAGCCATACACAACCCGCCACCCACAATCTCCACTTCTGGGACGACTCAATATTTCTAAATCTGCCAGAGTCGTCAAACTATGCAACGCCTCTCCACGAAACCCCAAACTCGTAATTTTCCACAAATCTGCACAATTACGAATTTTACTGGTACTATGTGGCGTTGCTGCTTTGTGCAAGTCATCTAATGTCATTCCGCAGCCATTATCTGCTACACGCACACGCCATTGCTGAGGCGAGAGGGAAACAACAATCCGTGTCGCACCTGCATCTAGGGAATTTTCGACCAATTCCCGTACGACAGAAGCAAAACAGTCGATAACCTCTCCGGCTGTAATGAGATGTACGACTTCTGCTGGTAAAGCTTGAATAGTTGACATCATGAACTACAGTGTAGAGGACGAGTCAACCAGTGTGATGACCAGAGCGAATTTTACTACAACGTTTTTATAGAAATTTGTCCTGTTTAACAAGACTTAACTTATTGAAGATTAAACAGAAATATTACAGCAATTTTTACCCTACCCGCCCTATCGGGCACCCTCCCCGATTCATGGGGAGGGTTGGGGCGGGGTAATTTTCTTTACAAATGTTCATCCGGACATGAGACTACTCAGTACTTAAGACCGTTTTTGCTGACATCTGACAGCCAGTCAAACGCCTGTGGCAGTTTACGACTCCATGATGGCTAAAGCTTTAGCCGGTTCAGTGTTTAGCAACCCATTGAGTAAGGATACTGGACGCTGGCTGTAAGGCCAAGCAAAAGCATGACGGAATGCTGCATCCTGGCAAGCTTGTAACTGTTGAAAGTTAATAATGTCGTAAGTCAAGAGATTTTCATACTCAAATGGCAGACGCACATTATGCAACCCGGCGTTATCAGTACAAATAGCGATGTCTACCCCGGCATCAAAACATCGGTCAAAGACTAACTTGAGTTGACGTATGTCTTCCAAAGTCCCAGTTTTCAGGTAGGTTGTGGGGCAAACCTCCAAACACTGACCGCGCGTCGCCACATCTTTAAGTAACTCAGGATACAACAGAGGAATTTGAATGCCGTGACCAATCCGCATCAGATAAGGTAAAAGTTGGGGATAACACCCAGCAGTCGTTTCATAAAGATGACCTGTGGTGTTAATTCCAAGCGATCGCGCATAATCATATAAACTAATCCATTCCTCCATGCGATCGGCATAGTAGCTGTCTCCCCCAGCCACATCTACACCACAAACATACTGCTTGTTTTGTGCTGCCAAATCAATAATTGCCTTATTCACCTCAAACGGTAGGCGTGTGTGCATACAAAGAATTTGGCTAGTGACAATCGGATATTCCGATATTTGGCTAGCTTTGCCCACAACTTTCACAATTTCCGCCATTTTGTCAATTCTCTCTGATTGACTCAGATGGTCTGGTGTGCGCAAATAAGGGGTGTAGCGCAGTTCTAGATAAGCCAAATTTTCAAAAATGTAAGCACCCCTAAGCAAGCGGTAGATAAAGTAAGGCAAAGTCTCCACAGTTTGCACGCTTTCTACCAAAGTGTGTAACTCCAGATACTCATCTAGAGTATTGCGCGGGCGCGTGTAAAACTCTTCAAACTCTGAATACTCAGCAAACCGAGAAATCATCTCAGACGAGTTGCGCTCGAAGTATCGCCACAATACACGAGGGACAACCGAACCGCCTAGATGCCTATGTAATTCTGCATATAAAGCCATAGTAGTCTTTTAACAAACCGAAAAATTGTAATTATTATTAACAGTAACAAATAAAAAAAACAAGCTATGGCAATCCTAAATCATAAGCCCTACGGCCACGCTACGGGGAGGCGCTGCGGCACGCTCTCGCGTTCGTGAGAACTCTCTTTTTCTCCTTTCTTGGCGCTCTTTGCGACGCCAGTCGCCTGGGTCGGGAAACCCTCCTGCAGCGCTGGCTCGTCTTGGCGGTAGCCTGCGGCACGCCGCTACGCGTCTACGTTTTCAATAGATATCTCATAACTTATCTAGGATTCCTATATGAGATAAGACATTATTATCTTATTTATTGAATTTTTTCCTTCCATACATTGACATAAGCAAACAAATATGCTGATAATAATAATTTGTGGAAACTTTAGCTCTTTAATAAAAACTTGGCTAACGTCATTGTTATAGGTGCCCAGTGGGGCGATGAAGGAAAAGGTAAAATAACAGACTTGCTCAGCCGCTCCGCAGATGTTGTCGTACGTTACCAAGGGGGTGTCAATGCTGGACACACAATTGTAGTCAAGGGTCAAACCTTCAAGCTGCACTTGATTCCCTCTGGTATTTTGTATCCAAATACCGACTGCATTATCGGCTGTGGGACAGTCATAGATCCACAGGTTTTGATAGCAGAACTTGACCAACTAGAAGCACTTGGTGTTTCCACTCGCCATCTGCTGATTTCTGAGACAGCTCATATCACGATGCCTTACCACCGATTGATTGACTCGGCATCGGAGGAGCGAAGGGGTAGCCATAAAATTGGCACTACCGGTCGAGGGATTGGTCCAACTTATGCTGATAAATCAGAGCGGACTGGTATCAGGGTTTTAGATTTGATGGATCCTGAAGGACTGCGCGAACAGCTCGAATGGACGATTAATTATAAAAACGTCATTCTGGAAAAGCTTTACAATATACCGCCGTTAGACCCGCAACAGGTGATTGACGAGTATTTGGGGTATGCAGAACGCCTGCGACCGTACGTCGTTGATACATCCTTAAAAATATACGACGCGGTTCAAAGGCGGCGCAATATTTTGTTTGAAGGAGCGCAGGGTACGCTCTTGGACTTGGATCATGGGACATACCCTTATGTTACCTCCTCTAACCCAGTGGCGGGAGGAGCTTGTGTTGGGACGGGGCTAGGACCAACAATGATTGACCGAGTGATTGGGGTAGCGAAAGCTTACACCACTCGGGTTGGCGAGGGACCTTTCCCCACAGAAATAGACGGGGAATTGGGAGAATTATTATGCTCGCTTGGTGCGGAATTTGGCACAACCACTGGACGTAAGAGACGTTGCGGCTGGTTTGATGCGGTTATTGGTCGCTATGCCGTCCGCATTAATGGTATGGACTGTTTGGCAATCACCAAACTCGATGTCCTCGACGAACTGGAGGAAATCAAAGTTTGTGTAGCTTATGAGATAGATGGGGAACGCAGTGAACACTTTCCTCGCAGCGCCCGTCAATTTGCCCGGTGTCGCCCGATCTACAAAACCTTGCCAGGATGGCGCACCTCAACCAGTCACTGCCGCTCTTTAGAAGAATTGCCAAGGCAAGCGCTAGACTACTTAAAATTCTTGGCAGAATTGATAGAAGTGCCGATCGCAATTGTCTCCTTAGGAGCGAGCCGCGATCAAACTATCATTGTAGAAGACCCGATCCACGGTCCGAAACGTGCTTTGTTGCACCCTGACGGCACGCCCGCTTCATTGCTGAGTGCGTAGGGGTGTAAGGTATTGTGCCAATACGAGCGTGATAGTATCAAAATCCGCCACTTGCTTCAACGGGGGAAACCCCCGCAACGCAGTGGCTCAAAAATCCAAAATCTAAAATCTAAAATCCTAACATGGAGTTAACAGTCGAATCTCAAAAGCGGCCAGAAGGCAGCAAGCCCAATGCTTTGCGCCGTTCTGGAAAAATCCCCGCGAATTTGTACGGTCATAAAGGTACCGAGTCAATTGCTCTGGTTATTGATGCTAAGGTTGTTGAGCGCCTGCTCATTAAGGGTTCGATTAACAACACTTTGATTGACCTCAACATTACTGATATTCCTTGGCGTGGGAAAACCTTGCTACGGGAAGTTCAATCTCATCCAGCAAAACGTACGCCTTACCACCTCAGCTTTTTTGCTGTCGCAGGTCACGGCGACACTGATGTGGAAGTACGTCTGAGTTTTGTGGGAGAACCAGTGGGTGTGAAGCAACAAGGTGGTGTATTAGACACGCACCTTACAGCCTTGTCGCTGCGTTGTGCACCAGAAAACATTCCTCAAGTGATTGAGGTTGATGTCTCTAATCTAAACATCGGAGATAGTTTGACTGTTGAGCAACTCTCTCTGCCTGAGGGGGCAAAATATTTGGGTGAGCCAGGGCAATCTGTTCTGATTGTGTTGCCTCCACAAGGAAGTTCTGATACAGAAACAGAACCAGTTACCTAAAATACTTAAAGTTTGTTATAGTTACCGTTGAAACCAGGGGGCATACCTCTGGTTTTTTGTTATTTGAACCGCCAAGTCGCCAAGGACGCCAAGAGAAGATGACAGAAGTTTCGATTCCGGCTTTAATTGAGCAGATGTTGCAGCCTGGGTTTTATCAGCATCCGGTGAAGGAACCGATTCAATTGGTTCAGACGCATATTTCTTATGTGCTGTTGACTGGAGATTATGCTTATAAAGTGAAAAAGCCTGTTAATTTTGGCTTTTTGGATTTTTCGACTTTAGAGAAGCGGGGACATTTTTGTCAGGAAGAGTTACGTTTGAATCAGCGGGGAGCTGCGGAACTTTATTTGGAGGTGTTCCCTATAACTTTGGTGGGGGAGCAGTACCAACTAGGAGGAACAGGAGAAGCTGTGGAATATGTGCTGAAAATGGTTCAGTTTCCCACAGATGGGCTGTTTAGCAAAATGTTTGAGCAGGGTCAGTTAAATGAAGCACTTGTAGAAGAGTTGGGACGGGTGGTAGCTGAATATCATGACACGAAAACTGTGACGAATGATTACATTCGCTCTTTTGGTGAAGTGGAGCAAATTCGGGCTGCGTTTGACGAGAATTACGAGCAAACGCAAAAGTATATCGGTGGTCCCCAAACACAGCAGCAGTTTGACGAGACAAAGGAGTATACAGATAAGTTTTTTGCCGAACGTCGCGAACTCTTTAACAGCAGAATTCAAAAGAATTATCTTCGAGAATGTCACGGCGATTTGCACCTGGGAAATATTTGTTTGTGGAAAGATAAAATTTGGCTGTTTGACTGCATCGAGTTTAATGAGCCGTTTCGCTTTGTCGATACAATGTTTGACGTTGCTTATGCTGTGATGGATTTGGAAGGTCAGCAGCGTCCTGATTTGAGTAATGCTTATTTGAATACTTACGTTGAGGTGACTGGGGATTGGGAAGGGTTACAGGTATTGCCCATTTATTTAAGCCGACAATCGTATGTCAGGGCAAAGGTGACTTCATTCTTGTTAGATGACCCGAGTGTCCCCTCTTCGGTGAAGGAGGAGGTCGCAAAAAAAGCAGCGAATTATTACAAGCTTGCTTGGGAATACACAAAACCCCGTCAAGGACGGCTGATTTTGATGTCGGGTGTATCGGGTTCTGGTAAAAGTACGACAGCACGGTATTTAGCTCGTCAATTGGGAGCAATTCAAATTCGTTCGGATGCGGTGCGAAAACATCTGGCGGGAATTGGGTTGTTGGAACGGGGTGGTGATGATTTGTACACAGCCGAGATGACGCAGAAAACTTATGCACGGCTGTTGGAATTGGGAATTTTGTTGGCAAGTCAAGGATACTCGGTGATTTTGGATGCTAAGTATGACCGACAACAGTTGCGTGAGGAGGCGATCGCCTCAGCTCAACAGCATCAACTTCCTTTGCAAATTATCTCCTGCACAGCACCGATAGAAGTTTTGCAACAGCGATTGGATGACCGTACTGGTGATATTGCTGATGCGACTGCTGCCAACTTAAAATCTCAGATCGAGCAAGCTGAACCTTTGACTGAAAAAGAAAAACCACTCGCTAAAATTTTGGATACGACTCAATCAATAGAGGCACAATTAAAGAATGTAATTGAGCAATAAACTTACCTTATGGCACCACCAAAGCTAAACTTCTCACCAAACTTCGTAACGCAAATCCTACTTGGGTTATTTTTCACACTCATATTTATAGCGACAGGATACGACCCAGCCTTCAGTATTTTTCTGGGCGTCTTGGGTGGTTTCGCCTTAGGCTGGGTGACGGCATCAACCAAAAGTGGTCCCCAGGCATCTACAGTAGCTACCTCTGAAGGCGTCGATGCAGGCTTGAAGTATTGGTTATTTTTCTTACTCGGCTTTGTGTTTGTGGGGTATAAACCACCGATGGGTATCTTTCTGGGTGCGATCGCTGGTATAGGCGGAGGGTGGATTATTGCTTGGTGGCAAAGTAAGGAAGAATCAAGAACTCAGCTCCCACAAGAAGACTTAGAAGACGGCGAAGCTGAAATTGGCACTGAAAAACAACTAACCAGAGGACGCCAAGTCAGGAAAACCACTCGCCGTTTTCGTCGCCGCCCTGGAAGTATTAATTTCCGGTTTTGGGAAAGGTAGCCAGAGGGAGGGAGAGAGGGAGGGAAGGAGGGAGATGAGGGAGATAAGGGAGATGAGGGAGATAAGGCAATACAGTTCAGTTAGGGCTGAACAATATGAATTTCCAGTGTGTAGAGACGTTGCGTCCGAAAGTTCTACAAAGGTTGACGGTAGATCAATTCTCTTAACTGAACCGTATTGGGAGATAAGGCGGTTTCTGAGAAAGAATTTACCACTTAAAGCGAGGCATCCCGTTAACCCATAGGAAGTTCAGCCAACCTCCCCAGTAATTTGTTTCCTGAAAATCACCTAAGGGAGAGTAGCCATTGTTTATTTACTTCTGTATCCTCATCCTCCCCATCCCCCTCATCCTCCCCATCCCCCTCATCTCTCTCCCTCTCTCCCTCTCTCCCTCTCTCCCTCCCTCATTTCCCTCATCCCCATCATGTCAACTGAGAAATTTGCCAAATGTTTTTCTATCTCTCCAAGTTGCTACCACTGTTTTTCTATCCCCTAGGACTGGCTTGCTTATGCTTGCTGGTAGCACTTTTTATGTTATGGAAACGACCACGCACTGCGGCGCTTGCAATTGCGCTGGCGCTGATTTTATTGTTATCTAGCAGTAATGCCTGGGTTTCTCGCTTGCTTGTGCAGTCTTTGGAATGGCAAAATCTTCCACCTATTGAAATACCAACGGCAGAAGCCATTGTGGTTTTGGGTGGTGCTACCAGATCAGCTTTGCCGCCACGACCCAGTGTAGATTTAAATGAAGCAGGCGATCGCGTGATTTATGCTGGTCAACTCTACCGCGAAAAAAAAGCTCCTGTGATCATTCTTAGTGGTGGTCGGATTAATTGGAAGGGAAGCGGTTCACCAGAATCGGCGGATATGGCTAGTATCCTCACCTCTATTGGTATACCAGAAGCAGCAATTGTACAGGAGCCTGAAGCCCTCAATACTTATGAAAATGCGGTGAATGTCAAGAAGATTTTGGTGTCTCGCGGGATTCGCCGCGTTTTACTGGTGACTTCGGCAATTCATATGCCGCGATCGCTTCTCATTTTCCGTCGTCAAGGTATTGATGCCATTCCCACACCCACTGACTTTCTCATTAGTGAGGGTGATTTGCAAGAACTTACCAGCACGCCAAAGGCGGCGTTACTAAATGTGTTACCTGATGTTGACAACCTAAACTTATTTACCGCTGCTTTGAAAGAATACGTTGGTATTTTCGCCTATCGCTTGCGCGGATGGCTGTGAAAGCAAGTTATGACTTAGTAGCTATTGAGTACGTAATAATAAATAAAGATTTGTACAACAACTCCCCATTTTTAACTCTTATCTTCTTGCTGAATTAGGATTATGTCTCAAGAGTTACCGCTTATTATACCTGCCCCTCAACCGCAAGTTGAGGACACATTTGCCTCTTACCAAACAACTCACCAGTTCTATTACGAAGTTCAGGCGCGGTCAGAGCTTAAGAAATACTGTGAATGGTATTATACTACAGCAGAGACCCATCGTCAAGAGCTAGAAAGAATGCGCGGCGAACTAAATATAATGCAGTGGTTTCGCCGCAAATGACTGATTTAGAGGGTTTCTAATTCATTTTCACGCAAGTGTGCCTTGAATTTTTTACTAAACTGAACTTGAATCGGCAAGTTAGCGCTGACAGGTCTACCTTGCCATTGATTGATAATACCTACCACTTCACCTTCTGTGCCTTTGAGGTCAAAAGCTTTCCCACGATGCTCAGGATGATGATAAACTATGACGGATTCTTTAACGCGGACGCGATCGCCAATTTTCATATTAGTATTTACACCTAGCTTTTGTTCCACAACTGTCTCCACAGCCATCCCTCTCTAAACTTGCTTTTTTGAAAAATAGACTGCTTGCCAACAAAAGTTACCGTTAAATCATAGCCAGTACAGATGCGCTGTTGGGCGTTCCTGTAGTTGCTAGAGAAACAAAGCTCCCAAGTTCCCGCTTGTTGGGAAACCCCAACAGGAGAGCCAGTTGCCGTGAGAGCGGGAAACCCTCCTGGATCACTGGTCTCACCGCCTGTAGGACTTCTCTCTGCCTGTGCAGGCTTTATGATTTAATGATCAGCCTTCGTCCTTACTCCTTTGTTCTGCCAATCAACGAAGAGACGAACAGGGATAGGGCAACATGAGAGCCGCCTCGTATTTGGGCAAGAGGTCTAGTTCTTATTATCTTCACTCTAGGATGCTCCCAAGGTCAACTGCATGCTGAGAAAGTTAAGGGAAGCTAGCAATAGACCTCTTGCATGAATGCTTTAAAACAATTGTAGGATGTGTTAGGACGAAGTCCGTAACGCATCTGAGCCTTATTGCGGTGCTGAATCATTGTATTTTTGCAACAAATCTCATAATTTAAGATACGGGAAAAAGTAGAGGACGAAATCCGTAACGCATCTGAGCCTTGTTGCGGTGCTGAATGATTGTATTGCTGCAACAGGCGTTGCTGATTCAAAGTATGAATTTAGGCTCGCGCCAAGACGCAAAGGCGAACCAGCGCTATGCAGGAGGGTTTCCCGACAGCCAGGCGACTGGCGTCGCAAAGATAAGGATTTTGAAAATTAAAGGAAGAAAATTTCATACCTCAATTCAGCAACACCCTGCAACAAATCTAATAATTTAAGATACGGCAAAAAGTAGAGGTAGCAATGTCTGTGCAATTACTAAGACGGAAATTCACAGTTGAACAATACCACAAAATGGCTGAATCGGGAATTCTTACTGAGGATGACCGAGTAGAACTGATACGAGGAGAGATCATTGAAATGTCACCCATTGGAACCAAACACGCTGCTTGTGTAAGACGCTCAAGCAACTTATTATCTGCAAAACTACAAGGACGTGCCTTAATAGATACTCAAAATCCAGTGGTGTTAAACGATAACTCCGAACCGCAGCCAGATGTGACATTGCTGCAACCCCGCGAAGATTTTTATGAAAACGCACATCCTCAACCAAACGATATTTTCCTGGTTATAGAAGTGGCAGATACAACGGTTAAATATGACCGGGAAGTGAAAATCCCTCTTTATGCTGAAGACGAGATAACTGAAGTTTGGTTAGTAGATATTAATGAGCAATGTGTGGAAGTTTTTCGAGAACCGACAGCTGATGGATATCGGAATGTTCAGAAGTTGACGCGGGGTGAAAGTTTATCAATTCAGGCATTTCCTGATGTGATGATTACTGTTGATGAAATATTAGGATAGTTCTTGTTTCTACTCCAGATATTTAATTTAATATTTTGTGTGTAGATACAGAAAAATTTATTTCTTCTCCTCTTCACCCTCGGAAGCAGTATATTTACAGAAAACATTCAGCCCAATTTTTAAAATATATAACGCGACAATTGTAGCGATCGCCCCATCAATAGGTATGCCATTTAAGGCTGCAACTGTCACCAATGAACCGATAATACTGTTGAGTAAAGAAGCGCTACCAGGATTATTGGTGTATTCCTTGAGTTTCCCGCGTAAACCTTCATCACCGCAGATTTCAGCGCGGATTTCATCAAGTACAAGTTGCAATAGAGATTTGCTCTTGCCGTATTCTTGAATGCCGAATTGTTCTTGCCAGAGAATGTCAAAACTAGCTTCTAAATTACCGTTGTTTTGTTCTAGGGTGGAAAGTGCTTTTTGTGCAGGTTCGTCTTTGAGAATTTGTTGGATTTCTTGAATTTCAGAAGCGATTAATTGAGTGTTCATAGATATATTTTTAACAAAATAAGTAGGTTGGTGTAAATCATTAAAGGTATGTAGTATCTGTAGGGTGGGCAATGCCTACCGTATCTGGCTTATATTTGGATTTTGGTAAGCATTGCCCACCTTACGTGTATTCTGTAAAAGGGATGCCGTTCCAGAGCAAAATCAAGAATTATATTAGTGTCTTGCAAGACTTTCACAGATTATGTTTCTCCTTCAAATATTCCCATTTTGCTTGCTCAGGGTCAAAGTCTGAAGGAGTTGGTTCTGTGCTTTCTAACCACTCTTTCAAAATGGGAATAGAGCATTCTACTACTCTTTTTTGCTTTGTAGGCTGTGGTTGAGTTTGAGTTTCTGTAGAAGTTTCTACAGATGGTTCTGATTGCAAAATAATGACTTCCACCTTACCAGGAGCAATATTGAGAGGTTCGTCAATAATTAAGTGACCTGATTCATCAATTGTTGCATTCAACTTGTAGGCTTGCATACTTTTGCTCCTTTTTGTTTCTAGAATATAGCCGTTCAGGAGTTGAGTGCAATACATCAAGAAATAAGAACCACAGATGGACACAGATAAATAATTATTTCATCCAAACGAGAAGCGCTATAAAACACGGCTGTTGTAAACGTCGCGATCAGCTTCGCTGCGCGGAACGCGATCGCATTCCCTCATCGTCTTATTGTTGAGATGGCGATCGCACTCACGAATCATCTGGTTGTCGTTACTCCCGCAATTGCTGTCGTCACTCCCAAAGTTGTTGTCGTTACTCCCAAAGTTGCTGTCGTTACTCCCGAAGTTGTTGTCGTTACTCCCAAAGTTGCTGTCGTTACTCCCAAAGTTGCTGTCGTGGCAACCGCTTATGAATTCGTTACCACACGTTAAATAAAACTTATGAATGAAACCGCGAGATTCCCGACTTCTTTAAGAAGTCGGGAATCTATCCCGCGCCGCCCAAATCGCCTCACGCACCTCACCCGCACACTCCTCACCCGTCACCTTACGCCAAATGGCAAGAAACTGGCTTTCACCTAACTGCTGGAGCATACGAGCTAAAGCATTGATATAATAACCAATCAAATCTTGATTATGCTCTAGTTCAACGGCTAAAAGACGAATGTAAATTGGCAAAGCCTCAGCGTAATTTTCTTGAGCTTCTAAAACCCTTCCCCATTTAGCTAATGTTTGTGAAGCCCAATACCAATCGCGGAATTGTTCACAAATTCCAAAGGTTTTTTGATAATAGTTAATTGCTACATCAAATTCCCGTTGTTCCTCGGCTACTCTACCCAGTTGGTGATACACACGTGCAGCACTGTACAAATCTCCAGCATCTTCATAAATCTTCAAAGCTTTGAAGGAATATTGCCGCGCCTGCTCAAATTCTCGTTGTTGTTGGGCTACTATACCCAGATGGTGATAGTCACTTGCAGCGCTGTACAAATCCCCTGCGTCTTCTTTAATCTTCAAAGCTTTGAGGTAATATTGCCGCGCCTGCTCAAATTCCCGTTGTTCCTGAGCTACTATACCCAGTTGGTGATACTCACGCGCAGCAGTGTACAAATCCCCTGCGTCTTCATAAATCTTCAAAGCCTTGAGGTAATATTGCCGCGCCTGCTCAAATTTCCGTTGTTCTTGGGCTACCATACCCAGTTGGTGATAAGCAACAGCAATTTTGTAATTTATCGAAGAGTCATTTAAATCTGTGAGTTCATCAAGAATTTCTTGATAAATTACCCTCGCTTCTTCTAAGTTGGGAATTAGAAGCGCTTCATTAGCATCTGCAACCCGCAAATACATCCAGAAGTCAAAAGCGTCTTTACCCTTTGCCTTGGCTTCTGCTAGGTGGGAACCGAGGAAAACTTATCTCCCCAAACTTCCCTACCCACTTGGTTGACTACATAACTCAGCGTCGCCCCATGTTCAAAGGACACAAAAAATATCTTGCCAGCACGTCCCTGAGTTTCTTCTAACCACCGCGCAAACCCACAAGCTAACTCAGTTTTTCCCACGCCGCCCATGCCTTGCAACAATACTATATTGTTTTGGCGAAACCCCCGCTCTAACCGCAAAATATCGTAATCTCGCCCGATAAAACCGTAAGCACCTTCTTCTGGAAACCCATGTAGAGACGTTACATGTGATGTCTCTACAAGTAAATCGTCAATATCAGGAATATCTGTATTATTTTCCGGAATAAACGGCGTGTAAGGTTCCTGCTGATACAACACCGGAACCAACCAATCTCGTAACGGTTTATCGCCCTTGGGACTTGGACGCTGCGGCTGATTTAAAATTGCTTTGCGCCCAGCCGCTACGGCGTTAGAGAGACTCGCACCCCCTACCAACTCGCCATATAACCGCCCGATGAAATGTTTTGCCGCCACAGCATAGACAGAATAAGCCATTGCAACAACACCTTTCGCCCCCAAGGATACCAAGCGAGTAGCCACTGAAGAAAATTTTGCTTCTCCTTCTTGTGCTGATTTGCAAGCATTCAACACAAAAATCGGCACACCGCAATCTGCCAAATTCTGGGCAATTTGTGCCGCCGTGATAATTTGCGGTGAACCATCAAGAGCTTCAAATACTAACACTCCCTGTCCCAACCCACCCAAGGTATGCTGAAATCCTTGGCTATTGGGGTCAAAGTCGCCGTGTCCGTCAAAATGGACAATATGATAAAATCCTTTGTTTCTATTCAGTTCCCGCTCAAATTCCTCAAAGCTAGGGGGACGCAATACTTTTATATTGACTTTTTGGCGAATTTGTGAGATGGAATTTAGTAATGGACGAGCAATAGTTTTGAGAGCAATATCTTTTTCGCCGTAGGGACGGGCAATCACGAGTAAGATATTGAGTTTATCTTGGGGCAATGGTGGCATTTCCGCCCGTACAGCATATTCACTGAGACTGCGAGACATCCCAGCTAGAGTTGGGGCGAGAAATTGGCGATCGCTCGTTGAGTACAACAATTCCCAAGGTAAATTTAACACCGTGGGGTCATCGGACGTTATAACCAGTTCGCACTTATGCAACCCATCGTAGGTAGCTGCTTGAAAAAATTCCCGCGCCTTTTCACTACTGCGGAACACTAATTCAAATAACTGTTGTCCCCAATTCTGCAACTTTTGCTCTATCTTTGCGGCGTTGTCTGGCGCGAGTCCGTAGGGAAAGCGCAAATACTCTTCGAGATACCAGCGTAAATCGGTAAGCGCTTGCTGATGAAAAGGATGCTCAAATTCTACGACATCGGCAAACCGAGGCGCAGCCTGTCCCCGTTGCCAAGAAAGTTGAACGGTATCCCCTTGATGAGTAATCCGCAAGCAATTTTTCGCCATAGCTGCTGTGGAAGAGGTTGGTTTTATGCTAGCTAAAATTAAACATCACGTAGATCGTTGCTAATTCCGGATAGAATATTACTCATTTGTACACAGCTTTTGATTCTCAAAGTTACTAAATTTTGACGTTTAGGAGGGAGATGAGGTTGTTTGAATACCTTGTTGTTTAGGATAGAAGTTACAGTCTTTCCTTATTAAAGGTAAGCCGATGCTAGCAGAGCTAATTTAAGACTTAGAGCAGGAAACGCTGAAAAATATGGAGACAGAAGAGCGGTTTATTGCCAATGAGGTATCTTGGGAACAGTATGAAGCGCTACTGGTCAAGTTGTCAGATAATTTCTCCTATCGCGTCACCTATTTAGATGGAGTATTAGAAATCTTGTCCCCAAGTCCCCGTCACGAAGAAATAAAGAAAGGCATCGGGACTTTGTTGGAAGTTTATTTTCAGGAAACTGGCACTCAATATTTTCCGCTTGGTTCTAAAACTTTCCGTAGACAAGAACGACAGGGAGGGACAGAACCTGATGAAAGCTACTGTATTGGTTTGAAAAAAGACTTTCCTGACTTAGCTGTAGAAGTTGTTTTGACGAGTGGTGAGACGGATAAGTTAGCAGTCTACAAAAGGCTGGGTGTGACAGAGGTTTGGTTCTGGCAAAACTCTCAATTTTCTGTGTATCGCCTCCAGGGCGACAAATATGAACTTATCCAAGCCAGCGAATTACTCCCCAATTTAGATTTAGCACTGTTGACTGAATATGTACGGCAACCCAACCCGGTTTTAGCAGTCAAAGAGTTTCGCAAACAAATTGGCGGTTCTGATACTCAAAGCACAAGTTCCTAACACATCAGGATGGCAATGTAGAACTCTCGGATGCAACGTCTCTACACGTGTGGAATCTATGGCACATTCGTGCCACGCTGAGTCCCAAGGGGACACGCTGCGCGTATGCCTGCGGCACGCTTTGCGCTTACGCTATCATCAACAATCCTTAACTGAACCGTATTGGTCTTTAAGGGACTTGTAATTAAAAAAATCTTCAATTTGTAGTGACGCAAATAATGGTGGGTTACGGCGCACTTTAGTTATCATGTAAGACCTTAATTGTCGTACGCCTAACCCACCCTACATAACGCTTAAATTTGAAACCCTATTTTTAGGTTAGTCCGCGCAGGCGGACTTTGTTTGTGTGCCCGTAAACTCCGCACCTGTGCCTCAATTATTTTTTCTCCAGAGTCATAGAAGGATAATTATTTTTTGGTACTCCCTAATACTCAAAGCACGAGGTTTTAACACTTGGTGATGAGTCTTTACTTCTGAGGGAGGCACACTTGCTGCACTTTCTCGGGAAGTTGCCGACACGTCTGTTGAAATGTTTCCGGACTCAGTCGCCACCAAGCAACTAATCCTAAACTCGCACCGCCCACAAATGCCAACAATCCCCCAAGCAAAACCCACCACTTTCGCCGCCCTTGCCGTTTAGCAGGAGTTTGGATTTTGTCTAGTGCAGGTGGTTCTGAAACATCCAACTCCAGAAGGGCTTGAGAACTTGCTGCCAACTCATATTGTTGTTCTTGTTGTTCTTGTTGTTCTTGTTCTGCCTCTATTATTTCTACAGGTGCTAGGGCGGAAGTCATTGGCACTATAGGGTCTCGCGAGACACGAGAATAAGTCAGAACCACTGACGTATTGTCATGAGTATTTTTCTGATTTGCCAATTCAATCCACCCTCGGACAGCATCTTCCAAGGAAAGTTCACCTTGTAAAACAGGGATAGCGTAATCCCGCCAAGAATGTTCTACCCAGTCATTATCACTTAAACCATCAGAACATAGCAGTAATATACCGTCTTCTTCTAAAATAAATCGCTGAACCAAAGGACGCAGAAATTCGCCTTCTTTTGTCCCCAATGCTTGAGTTAGGGCAGTTGCATCTGGGCGTTGCAATGCTTTTCGATACAAACTACGACCATAGCGGACTTCCCGCCCCGCTACGTCATCATCTATTGTTAAAAGCTGGCAATAGTTGCGCGTCATCCAGTATGCACGGCTATCGCCCACACTTGCTAAATAAAGTTCATGTGCATTTAATGACTGAAACCCGAGGGCGGTTTGGATGCTTTGCGGTAATTGCACTGCCATCACGAGTGTTGTACCCATGCGTTGGGTACCTTCGCGTTTTTGCTCGTCATTGCAGTTGCAAATTACGTTGTTTACAATCCGCAAACTTGCCTCTAGTTGTTTTTGGATCAAGTCCGGCGGTAAAATGTCTGCTTGTTCTTTCACTTCTGTCAGTAAGGCACGGAGTTGCAACTTTAAGGACTGCACTGCTAGTAGACTTGCAACTTCGCCGCCTTCATGTCCACCAATGCCATCACAAACAATGGATACCCGTGGTAATAATGGATCATCGGGATCAGCAGTGTTAGTGGGGTAGCAAGTATCTTCATTTTGCGTTTGTTGTGGACCAGTTTCTGTTGCTCCTGCAACCTTTAGGGTTAATGGCAAATCTGCTGCAGATGATAGAAGTAATGCATTGAGTTGACTCGCAATAGACTCTAAATTTGCTTCCTCGCTACGCATCTGCTGGACTATGTTGTTCAACTCTTGTCCCACTGGTTTTTTTGCAGTCGCTACCCAAGGTTGCCAACACTCGCCCAACTGCTGTAGAGACGTTGCATGCTGTAGAGACGTTGCATGCTGTAGAGACGCGCCATCCGAGAGTTCTACATTAACAAGTTCCAACAGTCGCACGCACCAACCTTGGACTCGCAAATTATCTGCAATCAGCAAACTACCAGCCACACCCAACTCTGATAACGGTATCCACAGTTGGAGAATTTGCCACAACCAGTAAACTTGTCTTACGGCTTGTGCTTGCTCCCATGCATCTGTGATTGCTGGGTAGAGATTTCCCGTCTCATCTATCGGCACATTTTCTAGCAACAAAATATCATCGTGAACAATTCCATATGCCTGAGGAATGTGTAATCTGTGTTGGTATAGCCGCAGGTAAGACACAATTTCTCTTGGCAATTCTTCAGGTATATTTGGCAATAATCCTGGTTGAGTATCCAGCCAAATATTAGGGGTAATAACCTCATACCTATTTGCCACTTTTTCTCCAGGTTGGATTTCGGCTACTGAGGAACCAGTTGCCCAAAGGTAGCGGTAAACTAAGGGAGTTTGACAACTTGCACAAACACTATCCCCCACAGAATTCATGGGTTGAGTACAACTGGAATTTGTGCAATAAATTATCTGCTGTGTTGAAATCATGCAAGTGAGAATTTTTCGACAAATATAAGGGTTAATTCCAATTAAATTTGGCTGTCAAATACCTGAACGTTAGAATAGACTGGAATTGTATTCCTTTGATTAAACATACTGTTACTAAAAGTTATCAAAATTTACCTAAAAAAATAACTTTCGCTTTCTGGAAACAGTCAATGCATGAGTGTATCTAATCATATAAATGCCTTGACGACTGAATGTATTGTCTAGGATGGCGTTATGCCAAGTACTACTTTAATCTGGCTGTTAGCGGGATCAGGTCTATGTTTGATTGAACTGTTCCTGCCAACAGCTTTTGTTGCCTTCTTAATGGGAATTAGCGCTATTGTGGTGGCGTTTCTGTCTCAAGCGGTTTTGGGCAAGTTATGGCTGCAAGTTGTGGTTTGGCTATTGCTTTCCACAGCCCTAGTCCTACTTTCCCGTCGGTTTGTGAGATTGCCACACCGCAAGTCGAAAATTCAGGATGCAATTATAGCTGAAACTTTAACAGAGATTCCAGCCGGGAAAACAGGACGAGTGCTGTACGAGGGGAATTCTTGGCGGGCGCTTTGTGACGATGAAAAACTTAGCATACCACCCAATCAAAGAGTTTACGTCACAAGACGCGAAGGCACCACCCTAATTGTGATGCCAGAAAATCTGTTGCGCTCGTAATTGCTTAATTAAAAAATTGGAAAATTTATTATGGAACAGTTCTTTTTACTTGTTTTATTAGCTTTAGGCGGTTCTGCCATAGCAGGCTCTGTCAAAGTTGTGAATCAGGGTAATGAAGCTTTGGTGGAACGCTTGGGAAGCTATAACAAAAAGTTAGAACCAGGGCTTAACTTTATTGTTCCTGTTGTAGATAGAGTCGTCTTCCGGGAGACGATTCGGGAAAAAGTCATAGATATTCCTCCACAACAGAGTATTACCCGCGATAATGTCTCAATTACCGTTGATGCTGTGGTTTATTGGCGCATTGTCGATATGGAGAAAGCTTACTACAAAGTGGAAAATCTCCGGACGGCAATGGAGAATTTGGTGCTGACTCAAATTCGTGCGGAAATGGGCAAACTGGAACTGGATGAAACTTTTACCGCCCGTTCTCAAATTAATGAAATTTTACTGCACGAATTGGACGTTGCTACCGACCCTTGGGGCGTCAAAGTCACACGGGTGGAACTGCGGGATATTATTCCCTCACAAGCAGTTAGGGAGTCGATGGAATTGCAAATGTCAGCGGAACGGCGCAAACGGGCGGCGATTTTGACTTCTGAGGGCGAACGAGAAGCAGCTGTTAATAGCGCCAGAGGTAAAGCTGATGCTCAAGTTCTGGATGCAGAAGCCCGTCAAAAAGCGGTCATTTTGCAAGCAGAAGCTGAACAAAAAGCGATCGTTCTCAAAGCACAAGCCGAACGCCAGCAGCAGGTTCTTAAAGCACAAGCTGTTGCTGAGTCTGCGGACATTATTGCCCAAAAAATCAAAACAAACCCCGATGGTCACAAAGCGCTGGAAGTTCTGCTTGCTTTGGGCTACCTGGATATGGGCGCGACTATTGGCAAAAGCGATAGCAGTAAGGTCATGTTTATGGACCCGCGCACGATTCCTGCTACTTTGGAGGGTATACGCTCGATTGTATCAGATGGTCAGACTGACTCAAACCCCTTGTTTACTAAGGAAATACCCCCAGTGAATAACAATCACGCTAGCTAGGAGGGAGAAGTAGGGGGAGGTGGGGAAGACAAGGGAGATAAGGGAGTAACATCCCCCCTCATCCCCCTCATCCCCCTCATCTTCCTCATCTTCCTCATCCCCCTCATCCCCCTCATCTTCCTACTCCCCAGCAGCTTGAGCTAGCTGGCATTGGCTGCACAAACCGAAAAACTCTAGAGTGTGATAAAAAATCTTAAACTTATGTGTAGATTGTAACTGAACTTCTAGGTCATGGACAGGGCATTGATTAATCGGAATAGAAGCACCGCATTGCAGACAGGTCAAGTGGTGCTTGTCTTGCTGCGCTAAGCTATAAAGGGCTTCACCGTTAGCCAATGTCCGCACTTGCACCATGCCTTCAAGTTTTAAGGCTTCCAATGAGCGGTATACTGTTGCTAAACCCATGTTTTGGTTACGGTTACGTAATTCTACGTAAATATCTTGGGCAGAAATGCCTTGTTTGACGGTTTTAAGCAGTGTTAGAATACGCTCTTGACTGCGGGTGCGTATGGCTCTCATAGACAATAGTAAAAAAACAATAGTAAAAAAACGCCAATTTATAGTTGAAAATGTTCTTTTGGCAGACTTCTAGCTTAACTCTAATGACTTGTTATCTGATTGTCGCCTAGTTGGGACAGAAAGATATAGTATGAGCGTAGCAGTATTCAGCTTAAGCCAGTGCAAAGGAAGTATCTAGCCAAAATTTTTGTAACTCTCCGTCCTTCAGTTCTCGATCCTGCTGGTGTAGCAGTCCAATCTGGGCTGAAGCAATTGGGATACGATAATGTTGAGCAGGTGCGGATCGGCAAGTACATTGAATTAACTCTCATCTCAACCGATGAAGGTACAGCCCGTCAGAACCTAGATCGGATGTGTGACCAAATGCTTGCAAATCCAGTCATAGAAAATTATCACTTTGATTTGACCGAGGTTGAGTCACAGACGGGAGTGTATTAAAGCACCAAAGCAAGAGTCATTGGTCTTTTGTCCCTAGTTTAAAATGCTATGACTAATGACTAATGACTAATAACTAATGACTAATGACTAATAACATGAAATTTGGGGTTGTTGTTTTTCCGGGTTCTAATTGCGATCGCGATGTTGCTTACGTGACAAGAGACTTGTTAAAGCAACCGACTCGCATGGTTTGGCATCAAGAAACTGATATTTCTGATTTGGATATCATTATTATACCAGGTGGTTTTAGCTACGGCGATTATTTGCGCTGTGGTGCGATCGCACGGTTTTCACCTGTTATGCAGCAAGTAGTAGCACACTCTCAAAAGGGCAAACCTGTCCTGGGTATTTGCAACGGTTTCCAGGTATTAACTGAGGCAGGGTTGTTACCAGGAGCGTTGGTAAAAAATCGGGATTTGCATTTTATTTGCGATCGCGTTCCTGTTAAAGTTGAGCGCACAGATCTTCCTTGGACGCAAGGTTATCAAGAAGGGGAAATTATCACTTTGCCTATTGCTCACGGAGAAGGGCAATTTTACGCTGATACAGCTACGTTATCAGAACTTGAAGATAACAATCAAGTGTTGTTTCGCTACGAGGGAGATAACGTTAACGGCTCAGTGAATAACATTGCCGGGATTTGCAATTCTACGGGCAATGTGTTAGGAATGATGCCCCATCCGGAGAGGGCTTCTGACCCGATGTTGGGCGGTAACGATGGGTTGAAGTTGTTCCAGGGGTTGTTGGAGAAAGTGGCGGCGTTGGTGTAGTTTATAAGTTGCAATAATTTCGCGCAAAGGCGCAAAGACGCAAAGAAACCAAGTTTTTTTTGCGTCTTTAAGATTTCAAGAAAAGGGGCGATCGCCCTTGCTCAAACGATTGAAATGCAAGAAAAAATCAATCACTGTCTTCAACTATGATTTCTCCCCCACTCCTACTTTCCACAGGAAAAAACTTCCCCATACTAAAGAAGTATAAGTAAGTTTAGCAAAGTTTGGAGCTATTTAATTTTGCTCTCTTAAAGAGTTATCTCTGGAGCGTCTGCAAGTCGTTGCTGACTTTGTAGCTTACCTAGCAGATAAGGAGAGTGAGGAAGCAACTGAGGAACTCCTGAAAATTCCTGGTCTTTTAGAAAAGATTAAGAAGAATCGAGAAACAACCTCCAAGGCTCGCTTAGTTAATTGGAGAGCGATCCGCTCTGATGTATGAAGTTATCTTGTATCCTGATGCTCAGGAATTCTATGCTACAGCAGACAAGGCGCTTGCCAAAAAGATTGCTAGATGCTTAGAGCAACTAGAGCAAAATCCTCGCCTGCACCCAAATATTAAACCTTTAAAGGGAAATTATTCTGGTTACTACCGCTATCGAGTTGGCGACTATCGAGTCATCTACTCGATAGATGATGAAGCGGGTGCAGGTGTTAGTAGATACAATTGCTCACCGTAGCCAAGTTTACAACTCATGAGCGCAAACAGCGAATCGCCTCCAGCAGCCCTCTCGCCTTATTTAAGGTTTCTTCATATTCTTTATCGGGATCAGAATCAGCAACCAAACCAGCGCCTGCTTGCACACTCACAGTATTATTTCGGAGAACCATTGTACGAATTGCTATAGCCGTATTCAATTGTCCTTCAAAATCGTAGTGTCCGTAAACACCAGAATACACGCCACGACGACTAGGTTCTAACTCGTGAATGATTTGCATCGCGCGAATCTTGGGTGCGCCGCTTACGGTTCCTGCTGGGAAGCAAGCTTTGAGTAAATCCCATGCCGTTTTCCC
Organism: Scytonema sp. PCC 10023; assembly: GCF_963920835.1. Taxonomy (NCBI): domain Bacteria; kingdom Bacillati; phylum Cyanobacteriota; class Cyanophyceae; order Nostocales; family Scytonemataceae; genus Scytonema; species Scytonema sp. PCC 10023. The sequence continues at coordinate 81,279 of NZ_CAWUDP010000029.1, read as the reverse complement.
AGGTGCTAGTTTACCTAGAACATTACTGACAATATGCATCACATGAGAGTAGCGCTCAATCACCATCAATTCATCAACTCTCACCGTACCACTTTGGCAAACGCGCCCTAAATCATTTCGTCCCAAATCAACAAGCATCACATGCTCAGCAATTTCCTTGGGATCTTTGAGCAAATCGTCTGCGAATGCTGCATCTTCTTGAGGGGTTTTCCCTCGTGGGCGTGTCCCAGCGATAGGACGTACAGTTGCTATCACCTGTGCTTGTGAATCTAGTTCTGCTTTTACCATCACTTCTGGACTGGAACCGATAATTTGCCAATCTTGAAAGTGAAAGTAAGCCATGTAAGGCGAAGGATTAATCTGGCGCAAAGAACGGTAAAGAGCGAAGGAGTCGCCAGTGTATTCTGTTGTGAGTCGCTGGGAAATAACAACTTGAAAAATATCTCCAGCTTTGATATATTCTTTTGCCTTCTGGACATTGGCACAAAATTCAGCGCGGGTGAAGTTACTTTTGTACTCTTGTGCTTCCCCTGCTTCTCCTGCTCTCTTAGTCCCTGGTGGTGTCCACTCCATTATGGTCTTTTGGGGTGACACAGGGAGAGAGAGCTTGCTCACCATTTGGGTAACGCGATCGCACGCTTGTTGATACGCTCTTTGTAAAGACGCGCCATCCGAGAGTTCTACATCACGCAAATCAGCGTAGGCTATTGCCCAAATTTTCCGCTTCACCTGGTCAAAAATCAACAGATGGTCTACCTGCATCCACAACCCATCTGGGATATTTCTTTCATCAGTTTGATAAACTGGGACGCGTGGTTCTATCCAGCGAATCAATTCATAGCCCCAGAAACCAAATAAACCCCCAATCCCTGGCGGTAACTGGGGTAATTTGACGGGTTGATATGGTTCCAAACAATTGGCTAAAGCTGTAAACGGATCGCCTTCAAAGACAAGCTGCGAACCGTCGCGATGTGTTTGAGTGGTGTATTCGCCTCTTGCTTCTAAAACCCACACCGGATCACAACCCACAAAGCTATACCGTCCCAGTTTTTCCCCACCTTCTACCGATTCCAACAAAAAGCTGTATGGTTGTCCTGCGCATACTTTATACCAAGCCGATACTGGTGTATCCAGGTCGGCTACCCATTCTTGATACACGGGCACAAAGTTGCCTTGCAATGCTTGCTGGGAAAACTGGTCAAAATCGGGGAATATCATAAAAGGAGTCAGAATCCAGAACGCAGAACTCAGAATACTTTACGCCACTTACGGGATGAAGTTTGAGTAAGGAAGAAATTTTTCACTCATCACTCATCAGTCATCAGTCATCAGTTATCAGTCATCAGCTGTTAGGTATTACCTAATTGCTAATACCTAACAGCTAACGGCTGACCTCTATTTACTAAGAGTCGAAAGTAGACTTACCGCTGAACTTGACTGCCGCTGGGCTCGGGTTTTTACCGATATTGCGGTCTACATAGCGCACTTTCTCACGACCTGGGTTGACTTTTTCTGGGAAGACACCATCAGCCGGATGTATGTATTGAATTTCTCCGTTCGGATAAATTCGGTAAACTTTGTAGTTTGTGATTTTCAATTTCCGCAATACCTGACCGCCCAGATAGACGCCGTATTCCTTACGAGCCAAATACAGGAGGTTTTCACCTTGGCGCATAATGGCGGTACCGCCTGTAGGCAGTTCAAAAGGCTGCTCCTTGGGGCTAGTCCAAGTGATAGCGTACTTTTCTTCCACTTCTGCTTTTTTCAGCAAGCCACCAGTGCTGCCACCAAATATAGGGGTCTGTCCAGAGAGTGTTTCTGCCATAAAGTTTTCTCTCAACGTTTTTACGGCATCCTATCACCGCAACTAGGGTCATGTTGCGATCGCGTCATAGTCTGTAACAGTTGTTAGTCAATCGTCGATAATCCATAGTCAAAAATCTAGATTCCACAGGTTTTTGACTATGAACTCATAACTGTTGCTAAACCGCTAAATTTCTTTATAGAGTTTTCTCTTGTGTCCCCTGTCCCTTGCTCCCTTTCCTTGGACGTGATAACTTTTGCTCTTGCCTCGCCTCAACTATAGGTATGGTAAAGTGAAACTGACTACCTTGGTTTTTGCCGTTTGATTTTGCCCAAATCTCTCCACCCCAACCATGGACAATTTGACGGCTAATTGCTAAGCCAAGACCTGTGCCACCAGTGGTGCGGCGCAACGCTCCTTCTTCTTGATAGAAGCGGTCAAAAACGATTTCTAGAAGATGTGGTTCAATACCGCGTCCGGTATCAGCTACGGTGACTTCAACCATCTTCTTGCGATTGCGTTCAGCCTTAATGGTGATTTCTCCGTTTGATGGTGTAAATTTGCAAGCGTTGTCTACCAGTTTTGCCAGGACTTCCACCAGCCAATCTCCATCTGCTTTAACCAAAGGCAGGTTTTTTGCAATCTGAGTTGTAATTTTAGGCAGCTTTTCGGAGGCAAACCGAGTGCGAATCCGACTGAGCGACAGTTCCACACATTCTTGTAAGCTGAGCGATTCTGGATGCCATTCTACCCGACCGCTTTCGAGATTAGAAAGCGTCAGGAAATCTTGTATGAGTTTGCGCATCCGTTCTGAGTCAGTAAGAGCAGTGTCTAGCATGACCTGTCGTAACTCAGGAGACATATCCGGTTCGCTGGCTAGACTTTCCAAGCACACCTGAATGGTAGATAGGGGGGTACGGAGTTCGTGTCCAGTGATGGCTATCAAGTTGCTGCGGGTGCGGTCAAGAGCTTCCAACTGCTTGTTCAAAACTTCTAGGTTAGCATAAGCCTCCGCTTGGATCAGGGCGACTCCCACTTGGGTGGCGATCGCTTCTACCAAATCAAAGTCCCCAGCTTGCCAATCGTGTAAAGTTTCGTTGCAGTAGTGCAGTTCAACGATACCCAACAACCGCCCTTGGTAGAACACTGGTTCCATCAGCCAAGAACGAATGCCATACTTTTTCACGAGTTCCCAAAGTTCTCTAGAAGAGGTAATGCGAGCATCAGTCTGAGTATCAGTTACACAAACCCCTTCGCTTTGTAGTACCACATCCCGAAATAGGAGATTGTTCTCCAACAGCCAGGTTTGTCCTAGAAGAGATGGTACACCAGATTTCAAAAACTCATGTTCAATAACGGCTTTGGCATCCGTGCCTTGAGCGCGATAGATTAAACAGCGACACGCCCCTAAGTTTTGTCCCAGTTCTTGGGTTGCGACTTGGAGAATTTCATGGGGATCGAGCGATCGCCTAATAGCGTTACTAATCGTATTGACCAAGCGTTCTTTACGTGCTTGAGCCGCTATGGAACGATATGCCTTGTGCAATTTATACTGACTTGCTTGCAAATAAGTCACCAAGCGCTGCACAAACGGATCAGTATCTATGTCGCAAGCATATTCGTTGAGCTGTACTACTCCTGTTTCGCTCTGCCGCTCGTCTATCCTAAACCTGTGGCGTGCCTGATCAACTTTATCTACCAGTTCTGGTCTGTAAACCAAAATCCTGTCCAATAGCAATTCAGCGGCTTTCAGGCTTACCCCCCGTTCTGCTGTCCAAATTCCTTCAAACCTTCGCGCCGTGTCCATATCCAAACTCGGGCTGAACTCCCGCAGTTGCTCATTTTTAGCAAGAGAACCCATGCTTTCCCGGCAAACCAAGCAAGTGGCATAGTTTTGGGCAACCACCACCAAATGCCACTCTTGACTTAAGCCATCATCGGGTTCAAAGGCTATCTTTTCGTAGTATTCCGAACTGTTGGTAAAATCCGTTTCGGGGGCTGATAATACGTATATTTGATTACTACGCTGGGCAAGCCGCTGATAGCGATGAGCTTCTTGACGGTAGAATCGCTCTCTTTGGAAGCTAGCAATGACCAGAGGCTGCTCCAAAGTAGCCGCCAACACCTGGTCTTCCATCGCGTGGGAGAGCGCCGTTAGTGAAGCCTTGAAATATATTTGAGGTCTCAGGTTGGGTAGAGCCTGTAGCAGTTCACTCAGCACGGAAGTCGAAATGCTCATCAATTTCTTTAAGGAGCCACAATCTGGACAATATCGATGTCACAGCTGCATTGTACAAATTACAACGGACTCTTAAGTTAACGAGATAGTTGCAATATGTAAAGAATGGTGAAAGACACGTTGACACCCTTGGCAGGCGCAGCACGTTGCTTGAGATGCAGCAACATTCTGTCTAGGGTTTCCCGCCAGCTAACCGACGGCAGCTTTAGAGCTATAGTAAGTATCCTACAGAAGTAGACTGGCGTCATCATAGCTTGTTAAATCTTCAGTCCTGCGTTTTGAGTATATCCCCACGGATCATTCTCATGGTTGGTCATCCGCACAGGCACCCTATAGTATAGTATTTTTGAGCTATTTACTATAATGGCGAGGTTTCAAACAATAGACCGATTAAAAAATGGGGAATTGGCAAAACGTACATTTTCATGCTTAATATGGTTTGTAGTTTCTAGAAAGTATGGACTAGATATAGATACAGCGCATTGTTCGTGCATGAAGTACAACGCGCTTTGTCTAAAAGCCGAGACACTAAGCCCTTTTTACTTCTGAGTTCTCATAAATACACGTAGGGTGGGCAATGCTCAGCAAAACCCAGATATAACCCAGATATAGTGGGCATTGCCCACCCGAAAAATACTTAATTTTTTTCAACAATCAAACCGGATTGCTATAGTCAAGTTTTTTATTTTGTCAGCTTTGCATTGAACATAAGCTAAACGAGAAGTTTTTTGATTTAGGAAAAAAAGCCTCTTTTCTCCACTCATAAATTTAGGGTCTTTCCACCATTTTCCTTTTTGCTGAAGCCGTTTAAAGAATTGAACACAAACTACTACACCCTCAGGACTCACAACTCAGGACTATTATGTCTAACAAAAATGCCTAATGACCAAAGTCGCCGTATAAGAACCTGAATACGCAGAATTTATAAGTATTGTGGAGGTAAAAATCTACTTCCAAAAATGACCTGCACAAGCACATTCTCTTGTTTACATTCTTTTTAGGATATCATCAAAGGCTGCATTGTCAATCACTGTCGAAATTTCCACTATGATTTGACTTTGCCAAGAATTTGATTTTCATGCATAGCTAACTCAAGTATTTATGTTATTTGAAGACGCAACCGCTATCATCGTACTTTTTTATAAACTATTGTTAAAAAGTATAACTATTTACAAATCTTCAGACTTTTGACTTTTTAAGTATGGATAAGGAAGTACAGAAGTGCTTGTAGTAACTGTTGAAAAAGTGTATTGCGGAATATAGCGATCTCATGTAATATTATTTTATCAATAATTTTCAAAATTCTTAAAACCATGTGATCAATCTGAAAATTTACTTGGTGCTAAAAGCAGTGAAGTCTGCAATAGCAGCCGAGTAAAATCACTAAGTCATAGACAATAGACAAAGCAAGCTTTGATGGGGAGATGATCCCATCCATAAATTTTTTAACAAAAAAGTAGAAGAAATCATTCCTTAATGCCTTAATCCAAAAAAGATGGAGTGTATTAAAGTGACACCATTAAGGCTTGCAACAACAGTAAACACAAAGCATTGCATATTTTCCCAATTTTGTTACAGCAGTTTTCACTTAATTTAGACCACATTTTTTGCTGTTTTTCTTTGCGTCTTGTGGCTTCTCTACGAGAAGCCGCTCATGCAGTCTATGCGCGAGACAAAAAAGGTCTATTGACCTGAAAATAGCTGTAGAACTATGAATCTGTTGGTCATAGATTTCCTGGGTAAATACGTGCTACACATACCTGCTCAGGTGAAACATGAGAATCGCACAAATTTCTCCTTTATGGGAGCGTGTTCCTCCCTTTCGTTATGGCGGTACTGAACTAATTGTTCAATTACTTACAGACGAATTAGTTAGGCGCGGTCATGATGTTACCTTATTTGCTTCTGGTGACTCAATTACCAAAGCAAAGCTTTGTTCAGTCCATAACCAAGCTTTACGGCTCGACCGCAATATCAAAGAGCCAGCACTCTACGAGCAGATGATGCTTGCTGATGTTTATCAAAACGCCCATCATTTTGATATTATCCACTCTCATGTGGGTTGTCCTGCCCTTCCGTATTGCGGTTTTGTGAAAACTCCCACCGTACATACAATGCATGGTATTTTTACGCCCGATAACGAGAAGATGTATCGGCGTTTTCCTTGGCAACCTTTGATCAGTATTAGTGAGGCACAGCGAGAACCCCGCTTAGGCTTGAACTACATTCATACCGTTTACAACGGCATTGACACAACCGTCTATCCCTTCTATTCTGAACCGACACAACCTGCATACTTAGCATTTGTCGGGCGGATCTCCCCAGAAAAAGGACCAGTGGAAGCGATTAAGGTTGCTCGTGCTGCTGGCTTACCATTGAAGATGGCTGGCAAAATTGACGTTGTTGACCGGGATTATTATCGAGAACAAGTAGAGCCTCTGATTGATGGCGAACAAATTCAGTACCTGGGTGAGATTTCCCACGAAGAAAAAGTTAAACTGCTTGGTGGAGCAACTGTGACTTTGTTCCCCATCAACTGGCGAGAGCCTTTTGGTTTGGTCATGATTGAGTCAATGGCAACGGGTACACCTGTCATTGGCATGGGATTAGGCTCAGTACCAGAAGTCATTGCTCATGGGAAAACAGGTTTTGTTTGCCACTCGCTCCAAAAAATGATTGAAGTGATTCCAGACGCCATAAAATTAGACCGTTCGACTTGTCGGGAATACGTTGTCAGTCGCTTTAGCGTTGAATCTATGACCGATGAGTATGAGAGGGCTTATAAAATGGTCCTAGTCTAGAAGTCTGCACCTGCAACCCATCACTCCAAAAGTCACAAGGCAATCTTGAAAATTGGTTTATGGGCAAGAGTGGATGAAATCGGGTAAAAAAAGGGACACGGAGTCCCTTGTTTTTACCACCTCTAGAGTTTTGAGTTCAAACTTGGTCAATAAAAAAAATTTATTTTTCTTTCTAAAATTGGAGACTCAACTAATATTATTTTAGTAAAATTAGTATATAATTATTAGTGCTTCATATTATACATAATATATTTATTTTTTAATTCCCTTTACAAAAAATTTTAAGTAACAGTTTAGCTAAAAGTGACTAACCTGTTGCGTGTTGCTGTGGAAAACCCCTATTTCCATATTGCTACCGAGGGGCGTCTACATCTTGCCATTCTGAAGAAAAGCGGCTAAGAAAACAAGTAGAAATCCATACTTTTAAGCTTATTCATAAAATTTTTAGAAAATCATAGATTTATAAAGATTTTATGATCAAGGCTTTCTTCATGTTTTGTGACTAGCTGTATGCGATTATGATTTTTGCTCAATGGCTCAAATCTGCTTCTAACAGCGTCTTTTTTCCTGTTGACGCTGATGCTTGTATGAACAACTAGACCTGTACACGGAATTTTGGCTGATGACACCGGATACACTGACGACACCGGAAAAAATTTTTCTAGACGGAAAAACTTTTGTTCCTGCCGATCAAATACCTATTCCAGAATGGCCTTGTGTAACAAGTGAAAGACCACAACCGACACTCACGGTTAAAGATGATGATTTATTTTTGGTCACAGACACTTTAGGCAATATTTCTGGCTGTTCGCTCAATGATGGCAATCCCAGTATGGGGCTATTGTGCTGTGACACACGCTTTCTGAGTCGCCTAGAGTTGCAAATTGATGGACACTCTCCTGTGTTACTTAGCAGCACTGCTGAAAAAGGATTTTCTCTGTCAATTTTGTGTACCAATCCCAGAATCGAAGACCGTCTGAAAGCCGATACAGTGGGCATTCGTCGGGAACTCGTACTTAATGGAGCATTATTTGAAGAGTTAGAAGTTTCTAATTATAGCACAAGTTCCATCAGCTTTGAACTCAGTATTAGCTTTGACGCGGATTTTGCCGATTTATTTGAAGTCCGGGGCTATGACAGGCAAAAACGGGGTAGACTTTTACGCCTTGTAGAACCGACACCTGAAGAAGGAACATCAACTGGCGAAGGTATTTCTGCACAATCTGTGCCAGCTGTACAGAAAGAGCAATCCTTAAGCCTTGCCTATGAAGGTCTGGATGGCTTACTCATGGAATCTCGCATTCAATTCCAGCATAGACAACCAGACTATTTCAAAGGTTACACAGCGGTTTGGCGGCTGGAGTTGGCTTCTCACGAAACTCAAAAATTGGGCTACCGAGTCAATTTCTTGACAAACAACAAATCGACTTCCATTGTTAGCGCTCCTTTCACCTTAGTACAAGCCAAAGCCTCCGAGATGATGGAGGAGCAACACTGGGTACAACAAATTACACGAATTCGCTCAGACAAAGGCACGTTCAATCACATTATTGAGCGAGCTGAGCAAGATATGTATTTGTTGCGTCAGTCCTTCGGCAAGTACAAGACTGTTTCCGCAGGAGTGCCGTGGTTTTCCGCGCTGTTTGGGCGCGATTCGATTATCACAGCTTCCCAAACCCTGATGTTAAACCCTCAAATTGCCAAAGAAACTCTACAGCTTCTGGCGACATACCAAGGCAAAACTGATGATGATTGGCGCGAAGAGGAACCAGGTAAAATTTTACACGAGTTGCGGTTGGGTGAACTAGCTCGCTGTCAGGAAATTCCCCACACTCCTTACTACGGTACAGTCGATGCGACTCCCTTGTGGCTGATGCTGTATGCCGAATACTATGCTTGGACTCATGATGTCGAAACTTTAGATCAACTTTGGTCTAAAGCTTTGTTGGCAATGGACTGGATCGACCGCAACATTCGAGAAACAGGCTATCTCAGCTACTACCGTAAATCCAAAGGTGGTCTTGCCAACCAAGGGTGGAAAGACTCTGGCGATTGTATTGTCAATCGTAAGGGAGAGTTAGCCAACGGACCGATCGCCTTGTGTGAGGTACAAGCTTACGTCTACGCTGCCAAATTGCGCTTAGCAGAAATTGCCAGGCTGAAAAAGCGGATTGACTTATCAGATCGGTGGACAGAAGAAGCAAGAAACCTTAAGCTTCGTTTCAATAGAGACTTTTGGATGGAAGACCAGGATTTCTGTGCTTTGGCTTTGGATGGAGAAGGTCAGCAAGTAGACAGTATTACGTCTAATCCTGGTCATTGCCTACATTTAGGCATTTTCACACCTGAAAAAGCTTACAGTGTTGCTGAACGGCTGCGGGCACCAGATATGTTTAACGGTTGGGGTATCCGCACCCTGAATAGCTTGTCACCAGCTTACAATCCAATGGGGTATCATATCGGTTCTGTATGGCCCCACGATAACTCGTTGATTGCGCTGGGATTGCGATCGCTCGGTTTAGTCGATCAAGCCCTGGAACTTTTTGAAGGTTTATTCGACATGACTAACCAGCAGCCCTATCAACGTCCTCCAGAGTTGTTCTGCGGCTACGAGCGCAATGGTGATAACGCCCCTGTACAGTATCCTGTTGCCTGTACACCTCAAGCATGGGCAACCGGTAGTATCTTCCAGTTGCTGCAAATGATCATAAACCTGGTGCCTGACGCTCCCAACAACTGCTTACGAATTATCGACCCTACTTTGCCAGAGTCGATCAGCACTTTGTCACTGCACAATCTCAAAGTTGGTTCTACTATACTGGATTTGGAATTTGAGCGTTCTGGTAGCACAACTGCTTGTCGCGTTGCCAAGAAACGCGGTAACCTCCGAGTCGTTATCGAAGCGTAAAATCAGGAAGTGGGGAGTAGGAACTGGGGGCTGTTGACCCGGAATGGGAAGATGCTGGGGACTACCGCTATACAACCAGTCCTTTTTCTTCCCCAATACCCAATCCCTAATCCCCAGTCCCTGCTTTAGCCTTCCTCTTGTTGATTCTCACTTCTGTGCCCAGGAGAAGCTTCGTAAAGCGCATCTAGTTTTTGGCGTGCGTCTTCAACGTTAATCGAACGCATCACCAGAAGCGGCTCTTTAATTAAGTTACCAGCAGCATCTAATAACTCTGGATGCGGTTTAAACTGCTTGGTTGATGAACTATAGGGATATCTGCCCTGATTTTCACTAGCTACTGATCTGGGTGGATAAATCCGCTCTCTATCAAAACTGAACATAATCAGGTTGCGAATTAAGTTAGCAACAGCTATAAAAGCTAGGATGGTAAAAGCAAGAATGTAAAGCAGGTGTAACATCGTTTTTCCTCCAGAGTTCGCAGATTTTAAAGCTATATGTTCTAAAGTTTTGCTTAGCTGCTCAATGTTGATGCTGTTAATTACGCTGATGCTGAATGGTTAACGCAATCTTTATGCGCTCATACTCTTTATAAAAAGGGAATTTTTAACCTACGGGAGAGTGCGCTGGTAACATAAAATACATCACTTCCTATCTCAGATGATGTCAAAAAATTTTTTTATCTCACTTACATACCGTCTTGAGTAGTGCTAATTCTGCCACCATTCACAAAGTAACGTACCCAGATAACATAGTTTTGAGCCTCACTCCGCTTCAAAGTTACCCTTGAGGGGTGGAAACTGCATCAGACTTCTCGCGCTTGACGGAAGCGCATCGCCACATTCCAACATTGTGTTACTAATTGATGCCAAGGCGCTAACGTTGCCATATCAATACCGACTTGTCCATCAGTTGCACTAAACAGCATCTTTGCTGTGTTCACTTCCTCTTGCGCTTTCTTGACTCGCGTTAGTAAGTCAGATTGTTCATGTTGACTCATGAATGACAGCTGTTCTCTTTCCAGAAAATCGCGCGATCGCGCAAACCAGTACTGAAAATCTTCTAACAGCGGTTGCAAAACTGTTTTCAGCAGTTCAGATTCTGGTAAATTCGAGTCTCGCATAAATGAGAAGGATATTCCTAACTTTCTTACTAATATTAACTCTATTTAAGATTCTTAACATTTCCCTCGTCTCTCTCATAAGTTAGAAAATTTTGATGCTTTGTAACATTATTGACACAGCGTCTATTATATAAACTTTTCTAGGCTATTGTACAGATACCCCAGAGGGATCTCAAAAAACCTGTTTATCTTAGAGACAAAAAAACTGAGAATTTACTAATATATATGTATTATTCAACACTGAAGGAATCAGATGAGACCTCGGTAGCTCAGTGAATCTATGCAAAGCCAATCGAGAAAAACCCGAATGGTTTTCTCAGCATTCCCGCAACAGACAGTTAAGTAATATGCATAAAGGTTTTGGCGCTCCCCCTATTGCAATTCCTGTTGCCCAAAAGACTAGGTAATGAAAAAAAAACAAGCAATGGTAGCAATGTAAAGTTAAATTAATGTAAGATTATCTCACAATGAAAGCTAAACTTGTAAAATATTAGATAAAATATAGAATTCAACGAAGACACTTGCATGCCTGGCTTTTGTGAAAAACAAAATATCCCAAGTACATAAAAATCACTCTTAGTCATCAATCAGAAGTTTGTTTTTATTCTTTACTAGAAATCGTTAACTTCATCATTGAAATATTAAGTTAAACCAACAGGAATTAAAGTGGTTATATTTAAAGAAGAGCCGCATACATCAAAATGTCTGGCAATGCGAGCAAACACTTCAATGAGTACGGCGAAGTCTTAGCTCGCTCTTGAATCTACAATACTTGTAAGGTTGGCGCTTTAAATGCTCCAAAGTCTTGTAACCATGAGCGATAAGCATTCTCTATAAAAAACTGACTGTTTATTTATACATAGATAGTAAATGACATGATAACTTATTAAAAATAGATATTATGAAGAAAGGCATAAGCATCAATATATGATTAATGAATCGAGTTCATCCTGCTCAAGGAATAAAAATTGGTAAAAAGAAAAATATGACAAAACTGAAAAGTAGCCCCACTTTAGTTTTGGGGAAAATTTTTTCATAACTCCAACCCATACATTATCTTTTACAATCACTTTGCCAATGGTACAGCAGCAGATGTCGCCAAACTCATATTCTCATCAACCAGAAGAACCAGAAAAAATATATTTACCGCGAACCTCAGAATCAGAGACTTTAAAGAAGATTCGCCATACCGCTTCTCATGTGATGGCAATGGCAGTACAAAAGCTGTTTCCCAAAGCACAAGTCACAATCGGTCCCTGGATTGAAAACGGCTTTTACTATGACTTTGATAATCCGGAACCATTTACTGATAAGGATTTAAAAGCCATTTATAAAGAAATGGTAAAGATTATCAATCGGAAATTGCCAGTCATTCGAGAAGAAGTCAGCCGCGAAGAAGCTGAACAGCGTATTAAGCAAATTAACGAACCATATAAGCTAGAAATCCTATCAGACATCAAACAGGAACCAATCACGATTTACCACCTTGGAGAGCAGTGGTGGGATTTGTGCGCTGGACCTCATGTGGAAAATACTGGCGAACTCAACCCGAAAGCGATTGATTTAGAAAGCGTTGCAGGGGCATATTGGCGTGGAGATGAAACGAAAGCGCAGTTGCAACGCATCTACGCCACCGCCTGGGAAACACCAGAACAACTCGCTGAGTACAAGCGGCGTAAAGAAGAAGCCCAGCGACGAGATCACCGGAAACTGGGTAAGGAACTGGGATTGTTTATATTTTCCGACCTAGTGGGACCAGGGTTACCATTGTGGACGCCCAAAGGAACTTTGTTGCGCAGTCTTCTGGAAGACTTCCTCAAGCAGGAACAAATCAAACGTGGCTACCAGCAGGTTGTCACACCCCACATTAGCAGAGTTGATTTATTTAAAACCTCTGGACACTGGCAGAAATATAAAGAAGATTTGTTCCCGATGATGGCAGAGGATGAGGAAGCAGCGGCGCATGAACAAGGCTTTGTTCTCAAAGCTATGAATTGTCCCTTCCACATCCAAATATATAAGAGTGAGTTGCGCTCTTATCGGGAATTACCGATGCGCTTAGCTGAATTTGGCACCGTCTATCGCTACGAGCAATCAGGCGAACTGGGCGGCTTAACGCGGGTGCGCGGCTTCACTCAGGATGATGCCCATCTGTTCGTGACGCCAGAACAGCTAGACAGCGAATTCCTCAACGTCGTGGATTTGATTTTGTCCGTTATTAAGACTCTGCAATTAGGGAATTTTAAAGCACGACTCAGTTTCCGCGACCCGAAGAGTGATAAGTACATCGGTTCTGATGAAGCTTGGAACAAAGCTGAAAATGCGATCCGCCGCGCTGTCGAAACTTTGGGGATGGATCACTTTGAAGGCATTGGAGAAGCGGCTTTTTATGGTCCCAAACTAGATTTCATTGTCCGCGATGCTTTAGACAGGGAGTGGCAACTAGGAACCGTGCAGGTAGATTATAACTTGCCAGAACGGTTTGAGCTAGAATACGTCGCTGAAGATGGTTCTCGCAAACGCCCAGTGATGATTCACCGTGCGCCTTTCGGTTCCTTGGAACGGCTCATTGGTATTTTGATTGAAGAGTATGCGGGAGATTTCCCCTTGTGGTTAGCCCCAGAGCAAGCAAGATTGCTACCAGTGGGTGAAGCACAGCTTGATTTTGCCAAAGACGTGGCGGCGAAGATGAGAGCTATCGGTATCCGCGCTGAAGTGGATACGAGTGGCGATCGCCTCGCTAAACTGATTCGCAATGCCGAAAAAGAGAAAATCCCCGTTATGGCAGTGGTGGGAGCCAAAGAGGTAGAAACGAATACCTTAAGTATTCGCACCCGCGCCTCAGGAGAGTTAGGAACTGTGCCTGTAGCTGAAATTTTGGACAAAATGAAACAGGCTATTGCTAACTATGACAACCTTTAACAAAATGTAGACATAAGGGTGAGCTTTTTGCTCGCCCTTAAAAATTACTTCATATAAATATTCTCAAAAAAATGCTATGACTACTACAAAAGAAAAAGTCCAGTCTCTGTTGAGCAAATTACCAGACGATTGTTCTGTGGAAGATGTTCAATATCATCTGTACGTACTTGAAAAAGTTCGTCAGGGATTGGTAGTCACTGACAATCGAGAAACAATCATCTCTCAAGAAGAAGCCGAGGCGCTATTAAGTAAATGGCTTATCGAGTAGTTTGGTCTCCCAAAGCGCTCGAAGATGTAGACGCGATCGCGGCATACATATTTCGTGACTCCGCTTCCTTTTCTGCCACAGTAGTTCGGAAGATACTTGACTCTTCTGATAAGTTGAGCACTTCTCCCTCTTCCGGTTCCGTCGTCCCAGAATTTAGCGAGGATACTATTAGGGAACTGTTTGCTTACACTTATCGAATCATTTATCAAATTCAACAAGATACTGTAACTATTGCGGCTGTGATTCATGGTAAAAGGCTCTTGGCTCAACATCTAGACATAGACCGATAAGCCGAGAAACCTTTTTCCATAACAAACCAACAATCTAGAAGGGTGGGCATTGCTCACCCTTCTACAATTTTTTATTACACAAAATACAGATAGCAATGTCTTCGCTGCTTTTAGCCATACTCTGGTAACCATAGGGTGACTATACAACCAAGAATCTATTGAATTTTTCTTGATTATTATAGTCAATTTGACTATAATAATTATCTACTTTAATGAGCTATCTAAACATTGAGCAATTGGGAAAACTGGCTCGTACAATTCGTAAGCATGCTGGCTTAAGTCAAGCTGAAGCTGCTCAAATTATCGGTTCTTGCCAAATCAAACGTAAGTGCAGCAGAACAGGGAAAAAGCAGTAGGTATACTAATGTTGCAATTAAATAAGTCCAGGTTATTGGGCACAAAAGCGTCAAAGAACCATTTTTCTACGTTAAAGATTTCCTAGATGACGAGAGTAAATGAAGCTTGAGAAAACAGCAGCAGATTTTTTTGCAGGAATCGGGCTCGTCACAATGGGGCTTGTTAAGCAAGGATGGGAAGTGAAGTATGCCCTTGACTATAGTGACGAGAAGCGCCGAATGTACGAGGGGAATTTTAGAGGAGGGCACTACCATCATAAAGATATCAGAGAAATAAGTGGAATCGAAGTTCCCAAAGTAACTTTGGCTCATGCGTCTTTCCCATGCGCCAACCTCTCTGTTGCGGGTTCCAGAACCGGGCTGCACTCTGGAGAATCATCTACATTTTGGGACTTTGTCCGACTCATTAGTGAAATGGGGGAACTTCGCTGTGGGGGTAAACCCCCCTTCATTCTTATTGAAAATGTAGAAGGTTTCCTCACTTCCGGGTGTGGAGAAGATTTAATCGTTGCATTAACAGCCTTAAATAATCTTGGTTATGCAGTCGATATTCTGGTCATCGATGCTGCCCATTTTGTTCCACAAAGCAGGGTGCGCCTATTTATCTTAGGTAATCTGTTTGGTTTATCACAAACTTGTGATGAGTTGGAACAAATTATGAGTAAGCCAACCGATGCAAGACCTCAAAAAGTCAAAAATTTCATTGCTGCTAATCCGACAATTAGATGGAGCCTTCGCAAGGTTCCGGACTTACCTCAAAGAACAATCAACTTAGCTGATATTGTTGATGAAACTGAACAATGGTGGGCAAAAGAACGAACAGAGTATTTGTTCAATCAGATGTTCGAGCGACATCAAGCCCAAATTCGTTTAATGATGCAAAACGAATATTGGTTATACGGAACTGTCTTTCGACGCATGAGAGTACGCGATGGTATTAAACAATCAACCGCAGAACTGAGAACCGATGGAATTGCTGGATGTTTGCGAACCCCTAAGGGAGGAAGTGCTCGTCAAATTATTGTTAGAGCTGGTAAGGGACGTTTTGATGCTAGGTTAATTAATGCTCGTGAAAGTGCTCGTCTTATGGGGGCTTCTGAGTATTTAATTCCTGAAAATATTTCACTCAATAATATACTCTTTGGCTTTGGTGATGCTGTTTGTGTTCCGGTAATCGAATGGATTGCTAAGAATTATCTCAATCTATTGTTTGATGAATTAAATAGCGCAATGAAAACTTCTCTACCTGCTGCTTAACTGGTTTTGGGGAAATATAAGCATACCATCCTGAATACTCATAACTACTTGACCGTGTGCTTTTACTGTACTGTAGCTGATATTTTTGCGGTATCGACGATTAGATTCTTGACTGCCGTAACGTTCTTCCAAACCAGGTAACCAACTTTGGAAAATTTCTGACAGAAAATTTCCTGTCACTTGGCGAACTGTAACGTTTCTGTAGTCGCGACTGTAGGACACAAATAAATGGTCTACAGTCATATCTTTCAGAAGCTTACCCCTACCTGTTTTTAAATGATACTGATACTCAAATGAGTTACCAGCAATACTAGATTTTACCTCGTAATTGCTAAGGTCGGCTCCATAGCTGCCAGTACCTCTATCTCCAGTGAGTATTGCACCAAACAACTCCCAAAGCTGTGGCGAAATGCTTCCAGGTATTCGTATGTTGTATTCTCTTAATAGGCTAATAAGTTCTTCGTTGTAGATGTACTTTCTATAAAACTCATGTGCTTGTTGTATCATCAGTTCCGTCATAACCAAAAGTCAAGTATGAAAAAAGCAGTTGTGGATATGCCGGCAGGACAACACCCTATGACGTTTAGTATCAGAACTGTAATTATTGCCGTCTAAATACTCCTGCTACTATTGCTGTTGCAATTGTCTAGTTTCATGCCTGACTTGATTGGGTTTCTATCAATTCTCGCAATTGCATAAGCACAGCAGCTGCATGACCCTTGGCTTGCACTTTTGCCCACCTGTGAGCGATTGTTTGATCAGGTGCGATAAGGAAAGTCGAACGCTGTACACCCATATATTCTTTACCCATAAACTTTTTCAATTGCCATGCTCCGTAAGCTTCAGCAACTTGATGCTCTGGGTCACTTAATAGAGTAATTGATAAGTTATGTTTATTGATAAATTTACAATGAGATTTCTGAGAATCTGTACTAACGCCCAAAATTTTAGCTCCTAATTTGCTGAAGTCCTGATATAACTCAGTAAAATCTTTAGCTTCAGTCGTACAACCAGGAGTGTCATCTTTGGGGTAAAAATACAGAACAACCCAATGACCAGAAAAATCACTTAGATTGATTTGATGACCGTCTTGATCTGTCGCAGAGAAATCAGGGGCTTTTTGTCCTGGTTGGGGTATGCTATTTACCATAAAATCTCGAAGTTATATCTTAAGTTTAATAACAAAAACTCGGTTTCTTTGAGAAACCGAGTTTTTCTGTTGCTATTATTTCACTTTTTGATTATTTCAAAGTGACTTTTTCATTTTCGCCGACATTGGGTTTCTCGCCTGTGGTTATTGCCTTCACCAGTCCAATTGTGTGTGCTACAAAACCTGAAGGTGCATCCCAATATTCAGCCTTTTCTACACTCACCTTGAGCAAAGCAATATCAGGTTCATCCAGTTCTTTAGGAAACCAAGCTTTCAATTGCGGCTTCCATAACTCTTGTAATTTCGTGCGATCGCGTACCAATTGAGCTTTACCTGAAACAGAAACGTAGTTTTGCTTATGTGGGTCACTGAAACTGACATTGATCTGCTGATGCTGCTCAACTTCTGCCACCTTATGTGAACTGGCGTAGGTAAAGAACCAAAGGTCGCCATCAAATTCCACCTCTGAGTTAGTTGACATCGGACGGCTGTGCAAACTTCCGTTTTCATCAACTGTAGTCAGCATTCCAATGTCAATATCTTTGATCAGTTCACGCAGCTTCTTAATTTGTTCATCGCGATTTTGTGAATCTGTCATTTTTCCTACTCTTATCTCTACTACCTAGCTGGAATATGAGCGCTCTACTGCAAGTCGTTTCTTCACTTCTAAGAGCTTCACTTATATTGTTAGCGTTTTTACAAAGCAGTGACTTGAGTCCAAAGATGGAGTTTTGTTACCAGAAAAGGAGTATTTTAGAAAGATTAGATTTCTTGCAAAAATCTGATTCAGGGCTTTAGCAATCGTATTTGATTGGTGAAAATCGCGTATGCTCAGAGTCCCGACAACTTTGGCGAAGTCGGGAATCTTGTTGTTCACGAATCATCTAGAACTGCTATATGCTGGTTAACATAGATTAGACAAACTGAATTATTTATTTTTTTCAATAATAGGACAAATTGTTTCCTCAGAAGTTTCAGGTATTATTTGCCAACCCGAAAGCAGTCCTTCTAACTCTTGCTTCAGAATGATTAATTGCCGAATTTGTTTATCAATATCTACTAGCTTGTCTTGCAGTTTAACTTTGATATGTTCGCACGGTAAATCACCTTGGTCGTGAACATTCAAAAATTCCTTAATTTCTGATAAGGTCAACCCAAGACTTTGGGCGCGTTTGATAAAGTTCAAACGCGCAAAAACATCAGAGTGAAATAATCTAAATCCACCTTCAGTTCTCCCTGATGCTTTAAGTAGACCTAGCTCCTCATAGTAACGAATGGTTTTAATTGGTACGCCGCTTTCTTTAGCAACTACACCAATCTGTTTTATCTCTTCTTGAACTAACATATTTAGCTGCACCTTGACTAAATACAACTACCAGTTTTATCTTAAACTCTCCAGTTAGCTGGAGAGTCAAGAGAAAACAGCATCATTCCTTGAACTATGAAAGCATATTGGGAGGGTGAGAACCCCTCGCTTTTAAGCAGGGACGGGATAGCCGACGCAACAAGTTTTAACTTAAAGTCAGGAGCAGGGTAAGCGCATCTTAGACAATCATTGACAAAAAGCAGAAAAAATATGTAGATAGGACTTACGCATTGACAAGTTAGACAAGAGGTGGATTAGCGGAAACAAGCAAGACAAGACGCGATCGCCTACTCCCCTCTGCTCTACTTCCACCAAGCATTTATACTAAATATTTCGTATGCATACATTACTTACACTTCGTTAGCCACCATAGGCAATATATCTATATATTGTCTAACATGACTACTAACTTCTACTCCCCCTCACTCCCCACTACCCTACTAGAAACCAGAAGTGGTTACCTGGGATAAACGCTCTAGAATCGCTTTTAAAAGCCATTAAAACTATTTTTTTACGTCTGCTTATAGTAAAAGACGTACACCCTCATGTCTAATGCTTAGTAATTATGACGCTATAAGGTTTTAGGCATACCTGAGAAAATTCCATCTTAAATATGGTTAATTTCCGCAACATTTCAGCATCAGTATCAGGAAAGCCATGTTTTGTGCTAGAACAAACTTGTCTAAATTCATTTTGTTTTTTTCCTAATTTACAAGAATGGTAGGCTGAAAGCCCCGGAGGAACAGGCGCAGCCGCGCCGTCCAAGCGTGCTTTTAGACCGGGGATGAAAGCCACAACGCAGGCTTTAGCCTGCCTGCTCCAGTCTTGACATTTTTTCTAGAGTATCAGATAGACTAGTAGCCCCTAACAGTTTTTGCTGTTGTTTTAACCATCTTTTAACTGTAGGTGTAACGGTCAAATTTAATTTTTCTTTTTTCTCTCCATAACTTGTATCTCTCATATTGACATCCTTGTTTTATCCGTATTATATACGTATAAAACAAGGGGGAGGTGATGTAACCTGTACGCAACGCAGCAAATGCTAATCAAATTAGACCAACTTGACATAAACGTGTTGGAATTCTTAGCAGAGCAATCCAATAAACTTCGCAACTGTGCGATATATTTGTTGAGGCAAGCATATTTTACATTTGGAGAAATTTTAGATAACCAATTTGACCTGCACGCAGAATTAAAAACTAATCCACACTACCAAATTTTCTACTCACAGGCTGCACAACAGATTTGTACCGAAGTTGCTGAATCATTCAGAAGCTATAAAGAACTGTTGCCCATGTGGTATTCAGGGGAGTTAAAAAATAAACCCAAGTTGCCTAAATACCGCAAGAAAAATGGGTTAGCTGGATGGACATACCCCAAGCAATCGCTCAGTTTTGATATTGAAACAGGTTTAATTAGATTGCCTTTGGGCAATAGTTTCAAAGTAGAGTTTGGTATGGATAGCTTATATGTTCAAATGCCGCACAATATTAAATTTGAACATATTAAGGAATTGCGAATACTACCACGTAATCGTAGTTTTTACGCAGAGTTTGTTTGCGCTCATCCTGATATTGTCAAAATAGAATTAGACCAAAAGAGAGCGTTAGCCATAGATCCAGGCGTTAACAATTGGCTGAGTTGTGTGCCAAATACTGGTGACAACAGTTTTATTGTTGATGGATTTAAACTTAAATCATTAACACAATGGTATAACAAACAAGTTGGCATTATTAAGGAGGGTAAGCCTCAAGGCTTTTGGAATGATAGACTTGCTCAAATCACAGAACGAAAGTACCGTCAGGTTAAGGATGCGGTCAACAAGGCAGCTAGGTTAATAGTTAACTACTGTTTAAAAAACAATATTGGAACTGTTGTCATGGGATGGAACCAAGGCAACAAGGACGGTATTGAAACAGGTAAAGTTAACAATCAGAAAATAGTTCAAACACCTACCGCAAGGCTGAAGAAACGATTAGGAGAACTTTGTTCTGAACATGGTATTAATTTTGTAGAAACCGAGGAGAGCTACACGTCCAAGGCGTCATTTTTGGATGGCGATAGTGTCCCAAAATACGGTGAAAAACCCAACGGATACAAGCCATCAGGAACAAGAATAACACGAGGACAATACAAAACGGCGTCGGGACAAATTGTGAACGCTGATACTCAAGCTGCAGCCAATATCCTCCCCAAAGTAGAGGCACAGCTAGGGTTATCCCTAGTTAAGGTCTGTAGGGCAGTACTGAAGAAAGCCTACACGGATTTATCTGTGGAATACCAAATCTAAAAAACGAAGAGGGACGGCTTGAGCCTCCCTCTGACTAACGATTTGAATCCTCGTGCATTTATGCCGAGGAGAGGTCAACAGCCGTCGTGAATATAAAAATAACAGAGGCCGTACAGTACAGTCTCTACAAAATTGATTTGGCGCTACCTCACATAGAATTGGTATGAGGCGTTTTGACTTCCACAACACCGCGAAACATATTCATACCGCAGGCAAAGGTGTATTGACCGGGTTTTTCAGGCGTGAACTCGACGGTTGTTACCTGGTTCAAGTCTAACTCTTGGGCAATGTGAAAATCGGGGAATACGACTTGTTCAAGGCAACTACTGGGATCACGGCGTAGGAAATTGAGACGGACAGGTTGAAGAGCGTTAACTACTACTCGGCTAGGTTCATAGCCTCCATCCACAGTAATACTTACCTCTTGAATGCCATGATGAGCTTCTGCTTTTTGGGACTTAGGTTTACTCAACAGAAACCACCATATTTCTAAACCGATTAACACTAAGCCTGCGCTGGTAACTGCACCTTTTAGCCATAGTGGTTGCTCTATAGGGCGAAACGCAGTCATCTGTGATTTCTCGTTGCTTGGTATTTCACTGGTCGTTTGTGCTACTGCTTCCCCAGAAGCGAGACTGAAGAAGAATCCCAAGCTAGCTATACTGCTGAGAATTACCTTTTTACTTAACATTTGCCACCTCATGCAATTGCTTTAGGTTGAAATTTACGTAGACGCAGAGCATTTGTGACAACAGAAACCGAGCTAAATGCCATTGCTGCACCTGCAATGATGGGATTAAGTAACCAACCGAAGACGGGGAAAAGAAGACCAGCCGCAATCGGAATTCCAGCAACGTTGTAAATAAAGGCGAACAATAGGTTTTGGCGGATGTTACGAATCGTAGCGCGGCTAAGTTGAATGGCGGTGACAATACCTTGCAAATCGCCAGAGATGAGTGTGATGTCACTAGCGGCGATCGCCACATCTGTACCAGTACCAATTGCGATTCCCACATCAGCTTGAGCTAGGGCTGGTGCATCATTGATACCATCACCAACCATTGCCACAATCTTTCCTTCTGATTGCAGTTTCTGGACTGTAGCAGCTTTTTGGTCGGGGCGGACTTCAGCAAGGACACGTTTGATACCAACTTCACGAGCAATGCTTTCTGCGGTACGGTGATTATCTCCCGTGAGCATCACGACTTCCAAACGAAGTTTTTGCAATGCTCTTACCGCTTGGGCAGAAGTGGGTTTAATGGCATCAGAAATGCCCATCAATCCTTGAATTTCCCCATCAACTGCAATCCAAATTGCTGTTTTGCCCAAATATTCTAGGCGCTCTTTGTCGTGTTGTAGGGCTTGGGTATCAATGCCCAATTCTTCCATCCAGTGTTGTGTCCCAATTTGCACTAAACGGTTGGAAACTACACCTTGTACGCCACTACCTGCAATTGCCTCAAACTCCCTCACATCTGCTAACGCCACTTCTTGGGATTGGGCGTATCTCACAACTGCTTCTGCCAGTGGATGTTCAGAATTGCGTTCCACAGATGCAGCTAGCTGTAACAGCTTGATTTCGTTTCCATTAGCAGTGCCTTTGATTGTAACAAAATCCGTCACTGTGGGTTGACCTTGAGTAATCGTTCCGGTTTTGTCCAACACGATTGTTTGAATCTTGTGCGCCAGTTCCAGGCTTTCGGCTCCCTTAATTAAAATGCCGTTTTCTGCACCTTTGCCTGTTCCTACCATGATAGAAGTTGGTGTGGCTAAACCCAACGCACAAGGACAAGCGATAATCAGTACTCCAACTGTAGCGATCAGCGCTAAAGTCGGATTGCCCATGAAGTTGAACCAAATGATAAAAGTGAGGAGGGCGATCGCAATCACCGCAGGCACAAACCATCCAGTCACTTGGTCTGCCAATCGTTGAATCGGGGCTTTGGAACCTTGAGCCTGCTGCACAAGTTGGACAATTTGCGCCAGCACGGTATCTTTTCCGACTCGTGTCGCCTGGAACTTGAAACTCCCAGTTTTGTTGATGGTGGCTCCAATGACTTCATCTCCTGGTTGTTTTTTGACAGCCACACTTTCCCCAGTCACCATTGCTTCATCAACGGTGGATGTTCCCTCAATCACTTCACCATCTACGGAAATCTTCTCACCAGGGCGAACCAGTATGACATCGCCAATCATGACTTCTGCAATCGGGACATCAACTTCTCGCCCGTTGCGAATCAGACGAGCAGTTCTGGCTTGTAACCCGATGAGTTTGCGGATAGCTTCAGAGGTTTGCCCTTTGGCGCGATTTTCGAGCGATCGCCCCAAAAGAATCAAGGCAATAATCACCACGGCTGCTTCATAATATACATCCGGCATCAACCCCTGTGCCGTAAAGAAACTGGGGAAAACTGTGGCAAACAGAGAATAGATGTATGCTGTCCCTGTACCTAAAGCAACTAGAGTATCCATAGTTGCAGCGTGTCGTTTAAAAGCTTTCCAAGCATTTTTGAAGAAATCAGCACCGCACCAGAACAGCACCGGGGTTGTCAGCACGAGCTGCGCCCAAGGATTATGCAACCATACTGGAATGAAAGGTAAATGCAATCCTGTCATCATGGGTAACGACCCAATCACTAGCACAACACCAATCACCCCACCCACAACAACTTTCCGCAGTAGCAAGCGTGACTCTTGCAAACGAGCTGTTTTTTCGGCATCATCTTCTCCCGCCATCAGGTTTTGTTGTTCGAGTGGGTAAGCAGAATAACCTGCTTCATCCACTGCACCTTGAATCGCTTCTAAATTGGTTTTTTTGGGATCATACTCAACTGTTGCCTGTTCTGCCCCAAAATTCACATTACATTCATTGACGCCAGGAACAGAACGAATTGTATTTTCAATGCTTCTAGCACAAGAGGCGCAACTCATGCCGCGTAGTTTCAGTGTGGCATTTTCCATAGGACGACTCCAATTAGCAAGTGGCGCTAACTAGCAACTAATTTCATCTTGAATGCTCCAGTACACTGGAGAGTCAAGAGGTTATGAGAAAGAATTTTTCTGAGGCACATAATATTTAGATGCTTGGAATGACTCAATGCCGAATGCACAGTTCTTATACCAATTCGCTCATTCACGCATTCATAAGGTACGGCATTAAGAAACCCAGAGATAACGAGGGTTTGGGAGTGTATATCTGTCGCATTCTTTTTTCACGCTTGGTATTATATCTGCAGGACTTACGCAAAAACTCTCTCAAACTCTTATCCCTATGCGCTAAGGCGCACGCTGCGCGTTGGCGTAGCCTGCGCTTTGCGCTTACGTGTCCTTTGCGTCCTTTGCGGTTCGTTTTTTCATAATTTTACGTAAGTCCTGATCTCGTCACTGTCATTGTATTAACGACAAAACAACCTGATGTGTACCTTGAGTGTATTCTAGTCCCGGTACTCCATAAACACAACGGGAACTCCTATCAACCTCTTTCCTAATTGAGACAATCCAAACTTGCGTTTCATAGACAGCGGTAATTCCTCGAAGGAAATTTGCACAAAACCGAAGCGACGATAAAACTGCGCCAGTCGCTGACCCAAACACTCCAAATAAAGGGGTTGAGTCGCTTGATCAATCAAATGCTGTGTTAAAACAGTCCCCAAACCGCGACCTCTCCAAGCTGGTAAAACAACCAAACTACCAAGTTCTTGTGCGGCAGAGAAGTTGCGTAGCTGTCCGCAAGCTACCAATTGCCCATCGCATTCTATGACCCAGAATTGTTGCCATTTTATTTGAGTAGGGTCTAGTTTTGCCCCTAGCACCAACAACCGAATTGACCAGATATCCTTAGATGTTGCACTGCGAAGGGTACACCCCGCTGGCAAGGACAAATCGCCCTGTTTCATAGTTTTTCTTCACGCTAATGAGTTGCATAGTAAGCGATGGGTTAAACCTGCTTAAATCCTCTCATGCGGAAGGACCTGCTGCAATTGTGTTCAGAATTATTACCCTAGTTAACTCGGTAAGCTTTGGGAGTCATCCCTGTAAGCTGTCGAAACCATTTACTTAAATGACTGTGACTGTTAAATCCACACAGGAAAGCAATTTCTGTAATAGATAGCTCTGTTTGTTTGAGAAACTGCTTCGCTCGTTCTACCCGTTGCTGGATTACGTACTGGTGAGGAGGAACTCCCATTGATTGTTTGAAAAGGTGGCTGAAGTGAAACTGGCTCATCCCCAGTAACTCAGCTAGATCTGATAGTTTGATTTCCTCAGCCAGATAGTCGTTGATGTAATCGATTACTTGGAGAAGCTGGCGATCGCATAATCCACCACTATATAAAGAAACACGAGGTTGCGTAGCTGAATAATTTCTGAGCAATTGTACAGCTAACACATTTGCCAACGATTCAACATAAAGTCGTCCTGCTAACCCCCCATTTTGTAACTCAGAAACCAGCATCATGCCAATCTGTTCAATTGAAGGGTTGCGGGCGCGAAATTCTGGAAGGAGTTCCACTTGATCTGGGTCTATTTCCACAGCTTCTCTAGCAACCTTTTGAGTGAAGTGCAACGGGATCCGTATCCACAGATAGTGATCATTACCCTCCCACCGTGCTAAAAAAGGCAGCCCAGCCGGCGTGATGGACATATCGCCCTTGGTATAGAGACTGGTATAGCGGCGATCGCCCTTCACTTGCAATAAACGAAACGGACGAGGGGCTAAACACAGACAAATGGCATGTTCAGTCTCAGATTGATACTTACACTGTCCAGGTGGGTGACGAAATTCTTCGACCAGGATATTTTCCCAACCTTGGGAGCGGCTCGACAAGATGGGTGGATTCAGTCCGTTATCTGGCAGATGAACAGTTCTAGCAGAGGGTGTCGCTGATGCTTTCATCATCGAAAATTTGGGTCTGAAACCCCGTCCTGAGCGCGAAGCGGAGGACGGCTTTACATGAATCTAGTAAGTTACAATTAACCCGCTTGAACGGCGAATTAATTCAATCTTGCTAGATGCTATCTGTCCTAACCGTTTCCAGTTAGCATCGCTGACAGATACTTGTTTTTCGGTATCACCGCTGACATAGCCGATCCCTTTAGGAGATTTAACTAGATCACCCTTTCTGAATCCGTGGCGGGTAACAGTGCCTCCGTACTTGCGCCTGACCCCACCTACGCTCTTAACCATTAAATGCAACTGGCGACGGCTAACGGGAGGGCGACGGATCACGGCAAACGGTGCGGATTGTACTTTCACGCTTCCTTGCCACCCCATCGAATCAGTCGAAGTGACGCCGTACCGGATGAACACACTACAAGCCAAAGCAACCCCGTCTACTGCATGAGTCGCTGGTATTGCATCCCCTTTAAAGTGCCTTTGCTTCTGTAATCGTAGTTGTTGTCGTATTTGTGCTGTTTGCCAACCCTCAATTTGCTCTACTTCGGCGAAGTGCGCAAGGTTCTCTAGTTGCCACTTTTGACCGACCATCACAGGGCTGAAACCTTTATCACCACGTGCCTTAATGATTTCGTACGCAATGTTAGTGATTGGGTAGATCAGGGATAGTTCGTCAATGACTCGTAACTCTAGCTGACGATTGGCGCGAATACTAGGCGGGATCTTGCATTGACGGCGATTGTCAAATCTTGCTTGTCTATGAGCGCGTTGATTATAGGGTACTTTACGGTTGATCCGTCGTCCCCTACGACCACGCCGCATCATACGCCGTTGCTCGATTCGGTCTTTAACCGTTTTGAATGGTAACTGTAGATGAGCCAACCACAGAGTAAACTTAACCGACTGGACACCAACACCGGTGTAAAGTTTGCCCGGATCAATCCCGACTGCAATTGGCTGCGTGTCTGTTGTTCTAGGACACCTTACTAATTGGATCTCGAAGATCCCAAGGTCGTTATACACAACTTTGGCTTTTCCAAGATTCAGCCATCGACGCGCCCTACTGGGCTTTGTTGGCATCAATGGCTTACCCGATGGTGATAATACTGGTACTCGTTGCATGGAGATAATCCTTACGAGTTAAGTTAATTGTCCCCTCGCTCACCTAACTCAGGATGTCTTGGCATGATCCAACGCCGTAGACAAGACGGCTTAAAGATAGACCGGACTGGGGAAGCATCCGGCAGTTTGTACCAGAGTTAGGCTCAACTGAGCTAGTCAAACACGTAAGCCTTGCCGCTTACAAGCCCCGTCCCTTTTAGGGCGGGGTTATTGACAGATGGTCGAATCCGCTTGGAATCAGAAATTAGATTTTGGTGTCACAACACGGAAAGACCCAAAATTTACAGCAAGATTTTGATAGCCGCACAAAATTTAAGTAGCTTGAAATCTTGAGTCTGTCTAAATTGTAATTCATAGGCAATTCCCTTAAATGAGTGTATCAAATTGTCCAACACAAAGAAGCAGTAAGAACAATGGCACATCTCCTTCATATTGATGCGAGTCCACGCGCTCAGAGATCTCACTCACGCAGACTGACAAGAGAATTTGTTGAAGCTTGGAAACAAGCACATCCGACCGGCACCGTGACTTACCGTGATGTTGGTCGTAACCCAGTTCCCCACGTTGATGAACCGTGGATTGCAGCCGCGTTTACACCGCAAGAATTACGAACACCACAAATGTCGGCAGCCATTCAAATGAGCGACCAGTTGCTCGACGAATTCCTCACGGCTGACATCTATGTCATGTCATGGGTATACCTATGTACAATTTTAGCGTTCCAAGCGCGTTTAAAGCATATATCGATCAGATTGTACGGGTCGGACGAACGTTTGCCTTTGAGCCTGAGAATCGGGACACACCCTACAAAGGACTCGTTCACGGTAAGACAATGTTTATCATCACTGCTCGTGGTGCTTCCGGGTACGGTGCTGGCGGTTCTTTCGAGGCATACAATCACCAAGATCCTTACCTGAAAGCTGTGTTTGGCTTCCTGG
Organism: Scytonema sp. PCC 10023; assembly: GCF_963920835.1. NCBI lineage: Bacteria > Bacillati > Cyanobacteriota > Cyanophyceae > Nostocales > Scytonemataceae > Scytonema > Scytonema sp. PCC 10023. The sequence continues at coordinate 53,554 of NZ_CAWUDP010000029.1, read as the reverse complement.
GTATCACTGACATCACGTTTATTCATATCGAGAACGACGAGTTTGGGGGTCAGTCTTTAGCTCAGTCAATTGCTGATGCCCAAGCAAAGATTGCTGAACTGATTGCAGCTTAGAGATTTCAGAGAACACTTCTGTGTAATGGTCAAACCTTATTCCTCAACATCACAAGAATTTGCAGAAATGGAAGACAAAATTAGGAGCAACCTCAAAATTATCCAGCAACTTTATCAAGCATTTGGCGATCGCGATACAGCAACTATCCTTAAACTTTTTGACTCCCAAATTGAGTGGATACAGAATGAAGGCTTTCCAGGAGGTGGTAGACATCTTGGCTCTCATGCAGTCCTAAACAACGTATTTGCTAAATTCCGGTTGGAGTGGGAAACTTGGCAAGCTGTTGTGGACGAATGGCTGGATACTGGGGACACGATTGTCGCATTGGGCGAATATCATGGCGTGTATCGGTCAACAGGAAAGCCTACAACGGCAGCCTTTGCTCATATCTATAAGCTTAGAGATGGTCGGATTATAAAATTTCAACAATACACGGATACCCTCAAAGTTGCTGAGGCAATGCAGCCAACTTAGGTGCTGGTTTCATCGGTTTTCAAGATACAGAACTTAGAGTTAGAAATTGTTGCTCCCAAGTAACAATTTCTAACTCTAAATAATTAGTGATTGGGCGTTCATGTAGCGTGTCCGTAAGGACATAGGAACTTAGCTCACTGCCCTGAGTCCTTTGGACACGCTGCGCACCGAGAGTGCCCGCGCTTTGCGCATACGGGTAATCACCAACTCGTAGTTCATCTCTGATTCTTAAAAATTTGTCATTTTAATTTACTTACATAAGTTAAAAAAGTCTCAAAAGTTCACATAAAGTCTGCACTTTATGGAAATAGCTCAATATTTGCGAAAATCCTCCATCAGGTAGTGATATTAAATATAAATATCAATAGGTAAATCAAATTCCAAACAAATTCAACGAAATTGCTTAAAAATACATTTGTGTATCTGATTCAATAGTTGCAGGTTGCGATGTTATTCAATAACAAAAAGCAAATATTGTTTGTTCTAACTTTACTCATTACGATTGGACTGTCTGGATGTGGTATCAAATTTGCTAAGCAGATGGTAGCAAATGACCCTAGTCGCATTTATTCTGAAACGACTCATCACACGGCACCTCTGTTCAAGAATCTCGGTAATCACCATCATCCTATTTCCACAAACTCGAAACTTGCCCAGCGCTACTTCGACCAAGGGCTAACTCTAGCTTACGGATTTAATCATGCTGAGGCAGCACGCTCTTTTAAAGAAGCAGCAAGTTTAGATCCTAATTGCGCTATGTGTTACTGGGGAATAGCACTCGTCAAAGGACCGAACATCAATGCCCCAATGGAAAAAGAAGCCGTACCAGAAACAGTTCAGGCGATGAAAAAAGCCATTGGATTGAGCAAAAACGCTAGCGAAAAGGAAAAAGCTTACATTCAAGCATTAGCTAAGCGCTACTCGTTACAGCCAGATGAAAACCGCAAGCCGTTAGATACCGCTTATGTAAATGCAATGCGCGAGGTGCAAAAGCGTTATCCAGAGGATTTGGATGCTGCAACCCTGTTTGCGGAAGCTTTTATGGATACTATGCCTTGGAATTACTGGTCAAAAGATGGTAAGCCGAATCCAGGAACAACTGAACTTCTGACTGTTTTAGAGTCGGTGCTTAAGCGCAATCCTAATCATCCTGGCGCAAACCATTTGTACATTCACGCTGTTGAGTCCTCACCTAATCCCGAACGCGGTATAGCCAGTGCAGATCGTCTTGGTGAGTTAGTTCCGGGGGCTGGACATCTTGTGCATATGCCCGCTCACATCTACATTCGAGTTGGGCGCTACCATGATGCTGTTGTTGCTAACCAAAGAGCGATCGCCGTAGACCAAGATTATATTACCCAATGCCATGCTCAAGGAATTTATCCACTGGGTTATATGCCTCATAACCATCATTTCCTGATGGCGGGTGCCATGATGGGAGGGGATAGTGAAGTAGCAATTCAAGCTGCTCGCCATACAGCAGAAATGGCAGACCAGAAAAAAATGCGAGAACTTGGATATGGTACGCTGCAACATTACTACGCGATGCCGCTTTACGCATTAACAAGGTTCGGTAAGTGGGATGAAATTCTCAAAGAACCAGCACCAGTAGCAGATCTTAAGTATCCTAACGGAGTTTGGCATTATACCAGAGGAATGGCATTCGCAGCAAAAGGTGAACTCAAACAAGCAGCAGAGGAACTCAAACAGTTAAAAGCTATTGCAGCTGATCCAGCCATAAAGAAAGTGACGGTTTGGGATATCAACACAACTTCACAGCTTCTGCAAATGGCGTCTGAAGTTTTGGCAGGTGAGATAGCGGCTCAACAAAGTGATTATACGAAGGCGATCGCTCACTTAAAAACGGCTGTTACTCTGGAAGACAACCTGAAGTATGATGAGCCTGCAACTTGGTACTCACCAGTTCGGCAATCATTGGGAGCTTTGTTGCTTAAGACTAATCGTGGCGCAGAAGCTGAGACTGTGTATAAAGAGGACTTAGAACGCTATCCCGAGAATGGCTGGTCACTGTTCGGACTAGTACAGAGCCTGCGCCAACAAGGCAAGACTCGGGAAGCTTTGACCGTGCAGGAGCGCTTTGAGCAAGCCTGGAAGTATGCGGATGTGAAGCTGATAGCCTCACGATTCTGATACGAATTTGCTGTTTCAGCAACTTATCTGTATTTCAAGAGCATGGGAATTCACTGATCTAAATCACCCAGTTGCAGGATGTTACCAGCTAATCGTCTCATACTACATTTAGTAATATAGTATTACAAAGCGGCAGCAGAGATAGAAGATAGTATGTCTATTCCCGAACCACAACGCTTGTTTCTAGAGCAGATTCTTGGAAAGTTGAATCAGGATGACCGTTTGCTGGGTGTAGCGATCGCTGGCTCCTATTTGACTGGAGAAATGGATGAGTATTCCGACTTAGATCTGATTATTGTCGTAGATGATGTTTATTATGAACAGGTTTTAAACGAGCGACAGCTTTTCGCCAATCGGCTTGGTTCCCTGCTTGCAGCTTTTACGGGCGAACACGTCGGCGAACCCCGATTGTTAATTTGTCTGTATGACAATCCGCTTGTACACGTCGATTTGAAGTTTTTGCTTTTACAAGATTTCAAAACAGACCGGATAGAAAATCCTGTTGTTCTATGGGAACGTGGAAAATTACTGAGTTCAGCTATTTTAGATAATCCACGGAACTATCCACCCCTTGATCCACAATGGATTGAAGACCGCTTCTGGGTGTGGATACACTACGGCGCAACTAAATTAGGAAGAGGTGAACTGTTTGAAGCCATTGATTTTCTTTCTTTTCTCCGTGGACAGGTTCTGGCTCCATTAGCAAAGGTGCAGGCTGGGCTGCTTCCACGCGGTGTAAGGAATTTGGAAAGGGAAATTCCGCTTTTGGTTCCCGATTTTTGTCAGACTCTTCCTGCCAAAGACGATCGCCTGGAAATTGCCCAAGCGCTTCAACACACTATTCACTTTTATCGCCAGCTTCGAGATGCATTAAATAAGCCAGAGTTGGTTGTGCGTTCCCAAGCAGAAGCTGCCTCCACTCAATATTTGCAAACAATCATAGATGGCTTCAAATAGTGGTGACAATACTCAGGGGTTTTCAAGCTGCTTTTATTAGCTCATAATTCTGATGGGGTGATGCGGGTAGAAAGAAAAAATTTATAAGCTAGTCCGAGCAATTTTTTGAATTAGTTACCACGCTTGTGGTAGATTCCTTAGCATAATCCCTGCAAAAATGAGTATTATCAACCGATGACGGCTAAATTGCTTTTTGGCTAGAACTGCCGCCTCAACCAGACTATTTATTACCAAACGGTTAAGTTTCACCACTATTCTTAATTTAAAACAAATTTGAAGATATGGGACAGACTATTACTCAAGTAGACGCATTTACTAACACACCTTTCGCAGGTAACCCCGCTGCTGTCTGCGTTTTACCTGCTCCCCAGTCGGAAGATTGGATGCAGAAAGTGGCGCAAGAGATGAATTTATCTGAAACTGCGTTTTTGGTCAGGCAGGAGGATGGTTTTCATCTGCGTTGGTTCACGCCTACAACAGAAGTGCCACTGTGTGGTCATGCAACCCTTGCTAGCGCCCATGTTCTTTGGTTCCAGGGAGATCTTTTACCTGATGAAGTCGCTCGTTTCCACACTAAGAGCGGACTGCTGATTGCCAAAAAACAGGGAAATTGGATTGAACTCGATTTTCCAGTGAATCATTCCGAAGAAACAACCGCTTCTGGAGAACTTGATGAAGCTTTGGGTGTCCCCATACAAACACTGATGAAAAATTCTCTGGGTTATTTGGTAGAGGTGGAGTCTGAAGATTTAGTACGACAAATGCAGCCGAATTTTGAGCTTCTCAAAGCGTTACCTCTTGCCAATGTGATTGTTACGAGCTCAGCACACACAGATTCAGAATACGATTTTGTCTCTCGCTTTTTTGCACCAGGAGTTGGAATTAATGAAGACCCTGTAACTGGGGCTGCTCACTGTTGCCTTGCTCCCTTTTGGCGCGATCGCCTAGGGAAGGATGAGTTTTTAGCATACCAAGCATCTAGCCGGGGTGGTGTGTTAAAGATTCGTTATGAAGGGGGTTCTCGTGTTTATCTGAGTGGACAAGCAGTTACCGTTCTCCGTGGAGAATTAATTTGAAATTGCTTTGAAAGCAACAAAGTGATTCGCCACGACCAGGGTGTAGGGTGTAAGGATAAAAAAATGACTACACCCCACACTTATTTACAGCGCCCTTCAAATGATTAGACGACAAATCGTAGGGGAGCCAGTGCGTTGGTGAGCCAGCGCCCTTTGGAGGGTTTCCCGACAGCCAGGCGACTGGCGAAAGGGTTTCCCGGCAGCCACGCATCTGGCGTTGGGCATTGCCCGTAAAAGCTTACGTAATCAAGATTTGAGATATTGTGTGGCAATGCCCTCCTTACAGAAAACCGCTGTAAAATCCCAGCTATACACCTGTTAACGAAACCTTTTTTTCTATACGAGTTTGTAAATCTGCCATCAGGGTTTCGCCACTGCGTCGGGCTTCCCAAGGACCAGAGCCCCAAGGTTTGAGGCTCCATTGTCCTTGCATATAATCTTCATCCTCTGAGATTGTGCCAACGTACGTAACTGGGTCAGGTGAAGTCGTGAAGTAGCGCTTGATAAAGCTGATACGACGCCCAACCACTTCACCAGTGAGCTGCGCTTCTCCCAAGTCACTGTCATCCAAAATCCTACCAGTCAATGCGTTACCACTCTGAATTAATGTCACTTCAAAGCGAGTAGGAATTCCTTGTTGCCAGTAAGTTCCCAGCCAAGTGCCACTTACATCAGCCATCAGATTATTCCATAACTTATCTCTATTATGCTTAAACTGTAGGCAATGAATATATATTTAGTCACAGCTTCCGCATATTTCTACTGATGGGGTCAAAACCTCTAGAAAAGCGGGTGCTGTCATCGTAGCAAGCCCCACTCAAATTTGCTCCATAAAGCTTGGCAAAGTTTAGCTTGGCTCCCCTGAGATTAGCTTCATGCAAGTTGACACCGCTTAAGTTAGTTCGCGTCAAGTTGGCTCCGGCTAAGTTAGCTCCTCCAAGGTTGGCTCCCCACAGTTTAGCTTTAGCTAAGTTTGCCCCACTTAAATCCGCTGCAAATAAATTGACTCCAGCTAAATGGGCTCCAATCAACTTGGCTCTGCCGAGATTTGTTGCTGGAAAATCTCTCTCTCCTGCAGCATAACGCCGCTTCAGTTCATCTGCATCCATGCTTGGTTCACCTTGCTCAGCAAACTAGAAGCTATCTGCTCCCATTCTTGATCTAATCCTACTTTTGACTCTGGCTGATCACTACGTCTGTACCAGTAACGGGCATTACTTAAATCGCCCTCTTTACGGTGTAGGTAGGCGTGAACCCAAGCACTATCTGCATCGCTGGCATCTTGTACTATTTCGTGTGCAGTGTTCCAGTCACCTTTTTTGTCGTACCAAAGGGCTTGCAACGCTTTTGGCAGTGACTCAGGACATTTTCGTTCATTTTCTATCAATTGCTTGAATTCTACTGAAGTCATCATATCTATCTAAAAAATATTAAGCCTCTATTTCTAGGATACAAATGAAGTTCATAAGAGTTGTATGCATTAAGCTGCTCAATGCACACAATCTCCCGATTACCTGTGATTTTTCTTAAAAAGCATACCGAATGTTGCATTGACATCCTCCCGCCGCTGACAAAAGTACAGGTACTGGGGGGGATTCCAAGAATCACTTCTTGGGCTTTCTCTTTCCGCGACTCGGCTTACAAAGGAGGAGTTTCCTCTCCCAAGGGGAGACGCCAAAGGCGAACACCCGCGCAGAGGTCGATGTCTCCAGAGGCGTTAGTTCGGACGTGACCCGCCGTACGTATGTAGCGCACATTCTTACCGCCTGTCTGGGAATACTTCTGCTCTTGCAGTTCGGGTCGCCATAAAATCTCTTCCGCCTGAGGATGCCAACCCAGATTCACTTCATGCAGTTCCTCTTTGTGCGTCAAGAAAATCACCTCCGCTTGTAGTTGAGTTGCTGCTTGGCTTGGAGTGAGAGAGTATCATCCACTTGTCTAAACACCTTACCGTATTCCAGATATGTTTATAAACTGGTCAGGTAAACCGTAATCAGCAAATGTTGATGCCTCTACCTCCGTGATTGTTCGCACACTACCGCCAATGGTCAGACAAAAATTAATTTGTCTGTATTTACAGCTAAAATTTTAGTTTATATAGCGGTTTGCAATTGAGTGAGGTACACAAAGAAATAATGAACCACAGATGGACTCTTGCGTGCGTTGCGGAGCCAGCACTGAAGACGGGTTTCCCGTCGCAGGTGACTGGCGTTGGGGTTCCCCCCGTTGAAGCAACTGCCGTACAGATGGACACAGATAAATTACTACTTCATTCAAACGAGAAGCGCTATATTTTCTCTTAAAATATATAAAAATTGATGATTTGCTAATTGCAAAAGCAAGTCCCAAAGGTAAGTTTTTTGCATACTCTTTTGGGCAGATGAAATTTATTTGTAGTAGTAATTACTATTAAGTGTTCCAAAAGCTTTGTTTGCTGTGTCTGAAGAAATAACTGTTAGTAACAACATAATTCTACAGGCTAATGCCTTCATCTGTTTTGCCCAAGTTGCAGAAAGTATCGCTACCACATCAAAGCGTACTGAAAAAGCTGCATTGCTGGGCGACTACTTCACCAAATTATCTGATAACAAGTTGGTACTTGCTGCAAGATATTTTTCCGGATATATATTTCCATTACGCGACCAACGCACAATTAATATTGGTGGAGCGGCGTTATTGACAGCAATGACAAATGTTAGTGGTGCTGAAAAATCAGAAATTCAAGAGAAGATAGTCAAAAAGGGCGACCCTGGAGACGTAGCATTTGAAATTTTTAATAAGAATTTCCAAGTAGAGCAACATCAGCCTACTCTTACCCTTTTTGAATTATCAGAAAAACTCGAAGAACTGGCAACAGCAAAGGGAACAAAACGCAAAATCTCTCTTGTTACAGATTTACTAAAACTAGCAACACCTTTAGAAGCAAAGTATATCGTTAAACTGTTAGCAGGTGATTTACGCATTGGATTAAAAGAAGGTGCTGTTGAGGATGGTATAGCCCGTCTTTTTAAAATCCCAGTTGCTAAAGTCCAATGGGTAAATATGCTAACTGGCGATATTGGTGAAACAGCAATTCTTGCTCGGAATAAACAACTTGACACAGCACAGATGCGGTTATTTCATCCGATCAAATTTATGCTGGCAAGTCCCGTTACTGATTTAACGGAAGTTGCAAAGCAAATGCCTTCGGGTTTTGCTGTTGAAGACAAGTATGATGGTATTCGCGCTCAAGTTCACATTGCGCGAGCTTCAGAAGACCAAGAAATTTTGCACGGCACAGTTTGTCACAATAGGCGTGTGGCAATATTTTCGCGCACTCTTGACGAAATTACATTAAGCTTTCCAGACTTAACGAGTCCACTGGCTGATTTGATATCACTTGAATCAGATGTGGGTGAAGCTCATGGTTTAATTTTGGATGGGGAAATTGTACCAATTAGAGGCAAAGAAATTTTACCTTTTCAAGAACTGCAAAAGCGCTTGGGACGCAAGAAAGTTTCACAAGAATTGCTGAATGACGTTCCCGTGGCATTTATTGCTTATGATGTGTTGTACGCTCAAGGACGCGTGTTGATTAATGAACCGTTTCAGACTCGGCGAACAATTCTAGAATCTCTACATTTAAACAGTGAAAGAGTGCGAAGTGGGATTCATAAACGATTCGCTGATATTTCCAGTTTAGATGAAGAATTTGCAGCCGCTCGTGGGCGAGGAAATGAAGGATTGATGGTGAAAGACCTCAATTCAACATATAAACCAGGTCGTCGGGGACGTGATTGGCTGAAAGTTAAACGGGCGATCGCCACCCTTGATGTTGTTGTTACAGCAGCGGAAGTAGGAACTGGTAAACGCAGTCGCTTTCTTTCTGACTACACTTTTGCAGTACGCAAAAGCGAAACAGACCCAACACTCTTAAATGTGGGCAAAGCATACTCAGGACTCACTGATGCTGAAGTCACTGAACTGAGTCATTGGTTTCGCGCCCATACTTTGCAAGAGTTGGAACACGGTAGGGTGTGTGTGGTGGAACCAAAAATGGTTTTGGAAGTTACTTTTGACCGCGTGCAACCATCGGAACGACACAATAGCGGTTACGCCCTGCGCTTCCCGCGTATTCTTCGGGTACGAAATGATAAGCCTGCTGAAGAAATTGACACCCTCGAAACAGTGCGGCGTTTGGCTGAAGTAGTCCCAGACTCTCCAACGGCAAAACCTCATTTAGAAGATGAGGAATCTTTTACTAAAGAGCGATCGCCCAGAGATATCAACACGACACCAACTCTTGAGGCTGCGCGTGATGCTTTTAAGGCTTTTGTTGAACGCATAAAAGCGCAGCAACGCCTTGTGATATTACACGACTCGGATGCAGATGGTGTAACGGCGGGTGTGGTGTTGCAGTTAGCATTGTCACGGGCTGGTTTTGGAAATGTGACGCGCGTTATCCCAGATCGGGAACGCAATGCTTGGACTCCTGCGAACCGCAAGCAAGTGCAAGCCGCTGCACCGGATTATTTATTTGTACTTGACTTAGGTAGTCAATCAGAACCTGTCATTCCTGGTATTCCTACCTGCTTTATTGATCATCACCGCCCAGAAGGAGTGCCACCAGGTGATACTCTTATCAGTGCTTATACATGGAACCCTGTACCTAACACGTCACTCATAGTTTGGGAATTGTCCAAGGTGATTGCAGAGGTATCAGATTTAGACTGGATTGCTGCAATTGGTACTATTAGTGACCTTGGTGAAAAGGCTCCTTTTGAAATGTTGGGAGTTGCTAAAACTCAGTACACTGCCAAGTATCTCAAAGAGGCAACTACCCTAATTAATGCAGCACGGCGTGCTTCTTATTATGACCCAGAAGTTGCTGCCAAAGTGTTACTTACCCACACTTCACCGCGAGATATTGTTAACTCGAATGCGGCGGAAGTTGAGCAATTGCGTTCTGCAAGGGCGGAGGTCAAAGCAGCAATGGACGAAGCAAGAAAAGCTGCACCTGTGTTTGCGGGGAATGTGGCTTTGGTGCAAATTAATTCACCTTGTCAGATTCACCCGTTAATTGCTCAAAGCTGGCGTACACGATTGCCAAAGTACATTGTCATTGTAGCCAATTCAGGTTACATACCTGGTCGAGTTAACTTTAGTGTGAGAACAAATTCTGGAATAAATGTGCTGGACTTCTTAGGCAATATAGGCTTATCTGAAGGTGAGGGCAATTACGGTCATGGACACGACTTTGCATCTGGAGGAAGTTTGCCTGTGGAGCGTTGGCAGGAATTGTTAGTTAAACTTCGCTTTGAGCAATTAACTCTAAAAACTTCTTAGTTGTCAGGGTTCGTGTTACTAGGGAAGTGCAGTTACTATACACATCCCTGATAACACGAACCCTGAGGTCAGCCTATATCACGGCGAAATTCACGTTTACCGTCACTTCTTACACTTGAGTGACATCTTCCTGATTTAACTGCTGCTCAACATTACTGATAGCAGCGTTTAGACCAGCAAGTTTAGTCTCTAAATCATCTCGCATTGTCTTGAGGAATCTCAGCTTACGCTCTAGGCGGCTTTTGCGAGAAACAGGCTCGCCAGTATAGCAGTTGTTATACCCAAAAGGAAAAGAAAACGGAAACATAGTTTGCTTTTTTAGAAATGACCCTACTTAAATTGTGGCTAAATCCTAGGCGAGATAGGGGATCACAGAGTGGGGGATAACCGACCTAGTAAGTAGGGTTTCAATGCTGTCCGCCCTGACATCCCTAATTAAAATTAGCTGCTTTAACATAAGCAGCCGCTAGGGGTGCTATTTTGCCTTCCACTTCAGTTACAACGGCGTGGTCAAACTCTGACCAGACTCGTTGACTTCCAAAAACACAGGGTTGCAAAATTCCCCATAGTTGACCGTCCCAGACAAGGTGGGAGTGAATTAACGCTCGATGTCCAAACTCCTTGCGCTCAAACTCCCGGTTGACGACCTCTGGACTCGCTGTTTCTACATCTTCAACATAGACAGAAGGGTCAGTTCGCAAAGCCGCAGCAAATAGGGGGTCTTCTTTAGGTAGAGATTCCGGTTCTGCTTTCCAGTCGGGGTCTAGGATTTCTGGAATTTCTTGGTTTCGTCGCCAGCAATAGGAGACTTTGCCAAGTTTGGTTTGAGGGTTTCTCAGGTAAAGGAAACAGCGATCGCACTGCAAGACTTCCCCAAGTACCCCAACCAAAGCACTAAAGACAGCATCCGGCTCTTTGTATGTATCTAGGATATTTTGTATAGCTTCTGGTAGATTTGAGTGAGTCATATGATGTGGTAATTAGTAGTTTAAATACAAACGATATCAAACGATATATAGTCCTGCTGTTTACTGAGATTCTCGCATTTTTATGAAACTTTTGAGTCATTTCGGTTACTTTGTATCCGATAGTTGGGAGGATAATAGAAAAAAAACTTAATTTCATTTAAGCAAATGTGATAATTTGATAAAGAGGTCAAAATACAATGACCATTAGATAGCTATCAACAGAGCGAAGCATGAGGAAATTTCTGCAAAATGTGGAATTTTAACCTGATGTCAGCGCTCTTTGGCTCACTAGTCAGCTAATCAAAATCAAATCAATTACTGAATAATGCTCAAAACCTAATTATATGGGAGGAGAGCATTATATTGTGTTCCCTTATTCTCCTCCAATTCTCTTATCCATTGAGCAGTTTGCTCAAGAGGATAGGTGTTTTGTGAGTGGACTGGAGTTACTACTATCTTGCGAATAGTCCCCCATATTGTTTGGGGGATAGTGTCAACTTTAGGTCAAAAAGAATGAGTACCGTCCAAACAAAGTTTGAAGCTACTAAAACCGCTTTTCACGTAGAAGCTTACGAAAAAATTGAGTACAGCTTGATTTATGTTAATGGAGTTTTCGGAATCGAAAATGCAGAATTAGCAGAAGTTTACAAAGATTTTGGACGCTGCTTAGCTGTTGTAGATGAAAATGTGTATAAACACTACAGCAGTCAAATTCAGCAATATTTCAAGCATTACGGCATTGACCTGACGGTTTTTCCCATCACTATCACTGAGCCAAACAAAACGATTGAATCGTTCGAGAAGATTATCGATGCTTTCGCTGAATTTAAGCTGGTACGCAAAGAACCAGTGCTAGTGGTTGGTGGTGGGCTGATTACAGATGTCGCAGGTTTCGCCTGTTCTACTTACCGCCGCAGTAGCAACTACATTCGCATTCCAACGACTCTGATCGGATTGATTGATGCGAGTGTTGCTATCAAGGTAGCAGTGAACCACAAGAAGCTGAAAAATCGTTTAGGTGCTTATCACGCTTCGCGAAACGTTTTCCTCGATTTCTCGTTTCTGGGTACTTTGCCAACAGCGCAAGTGCGTAATGGTATGGCGGAACTCGTAAAAATTTCAGTGGTTGCCAACAAAGAGGTTTTCGATTTGTTGGAGAAGTATGGGGAAGAACTACTGCATACACACTTTGGCAACATTGACGCAACCCCAGAAATCAAGGATGTGGCGCATCGGGTGACTTACGAGTCTATCAAAACAATGCTGGAGTTGGAAGTTCCCAACCTACACGAATTAGACCTGGATCGCGTTATTGCCTACGGTCATACTTGGAGTCCGACTCTAGAACTTGCTCCTCGCGTGCCTATATATCATGGTCATGCGGTCAATATTGACATGGCATTATCTGCGACAATTGCTGCGGGGCGGGGTTATATTACCACAGAAGAACGCGATCGCATTCTTGGTTTGATGAGCCGTATCGGTCTTGCCCTCGACCATCCCCTCTTAGACGAAGAACTTGCCTGGTATGCTACCCAATCGATAACCCTAACACGAGACGGTCTGCTACGAGCCGCTATGCCCAGACCGATTGGAAGTTGTTTCTTTGTCAATGATTTAACTCGCGATGAACTAGCAGCAGCATTATCAGAACATAAGCATCTGTGCAAAACTTACCCTCGTGGCGGAGATGGTGTAGAACAGTACCCAGACGCTCATCAGCCAGAACTTGTCGGGAGTGAAATGTAATGTCTCAAGTTGTCGAAAAGCCAAGCGCTAGACCTGTTACGCCGTTAGGGATTTTAGCTAAGCAGCTAGAAACCATTTTGCAGACATTAAATCAGCAAACATCTGATGAGCTACTAGCTAACCTCAATCAAGCATGGCTTTTGGCAGCAGGTCTAGACCCTTACTTAGAAGAATGTACCACCCGTGAATCACCTGCCCTAGCAGCGCTAGCTCAAAAAACGGCTCAGGAAGGTTGGAGTCAAAGGTTCCACGAGGGAGCTACCGTCCGAGAACTAGAGCAGGAAATGCTTTCTGGGCATGTGGAAGGACAAACCCTCAAGATGTTTATCCACATGACCAAAGCTAGGAAAGTGCTGGAAATCGGTATGTTCACTGGCTATTCTGCATTAGCTATGGCAGAAGCTTTACCGGCTGATGGAGAACTAGTCGCCTGTGAAGTAGACCCTTACACCGCAGAGTTCGCGCAAGCTGCTTTCCGGGAATCTCCCCACGGCGCTTTAATTCGTGTGGAAGTGGGTGCAGCACTGGAAACTTTGCAGAAACTGGCAGCAGCGAGAGAGTCATTTGACTTTGTGTTTATTGATGCAGATAAGCGGGAGTATGTCAAGTACTTTCAAACCCTGCTGGAGAAAGATTTGCTAGTCCCTGGCGGGTTTCTCTGCGTGGATAACACTCTACTTCAAGGACAAGTTTATCTCCCCGGTGAAAATCGCACCCCTAACGGCGAGGCTATTGCTCAGTTTAACCGTGTTGTCGCCGCCGATTCGCGTGTAGAACAGGTATTGTTGCCACTGCGAGATGGGTTAACCATTATCCGACGATTACCGTAGTTGTCATAGATCTAACCTGCGCTTAATTTATGCAGAGAGAACTCAGAATCCAGAATTACTGAAAGCCGCACTTATACTGTTCCGATACCAAAATGCTAACAATCGCTAACACTTTTTCCTCCTTCATCCTGGGGGTGACGGCACCCTTCCAGTCCAGAGGCTAACACGCTCGATCTGACCGCTAACTCCAAATTGATAGAGGCATTCAAGTCTCTATCAATTTGAATTCCACAACTAGAGCAACAATACGTCCGGTGTGATAAAGACAGTGTTTCTTTCACAGACAAGCAGTTAGAACACCGCTTACTACTGGGGAAGAACCTATCCACAACAACTAACTTACTGCCGTACAACTGACATTTATATTCCAATTGACGACGAAACTCGTAAAAACCCATATCCGCGATAGCTAAGGCAAGTTTATGATTTGCCAACATCCCGGACACGTTCAAATTCTCAACCCCGATTACGCCGTGGTTCTTGGCGATATAGGTGGTGATTTTATGCAAAGTGTCTTTACGGATGTTGGCTATTTTCCGATGCAGTCTAGCTATCTTGACTTGAGCTTTCTTCCAGTTACTAGAACCCGGTTGTTTATGACGGTTGAGCCAAGTCAGGCGAGCAAGCTTTTTCTCGTACTGCTTGTACGGCTTAACGCCATCAAACACCTGTGCTGTCGAAAGCGTAGCCAAGTGGTTGACGCCCAAATCTACACCAACAACATCAACTTTGTTTTCGGTAACTGTTGGTTCTACTTGAATCTTGAACGAAACAAACCAACGGTCGGCAGTTCTAGAAATTGTTACAGACTTTAAATTGGTGAAATAGTGGTGTCTGTGATGCCGTCTAAGCGTAAACTCCTGTTGTGTTGCAGTTCCTCTATATCCTGATTTCCTATTGTCTGTTGACCGAAGGTCGGAGGGCGCAAGCCCCTGAATTTTATTCATGGGCGACGCCGTGAGGGGATTTTAATCCCCGTCCTATTTTCCGTATCGCATCACGAATAACGTCATTGTAGTCAATTCCTTCAGACTCGGATATCTTCTGAACTATTCCCCACTCTTGCTCGCTTAATCGAACAGTTAACTTTTTTACTGCATATTTCTTTGGCATAGGAACTTATTTTGTGTTATCGTGGGTCTAACAGATATACATTAACACAAAGGTGGTGATTTACAAGTGTTGGTGCTGGAATACAAAGCCGTGATTAAACCCAGTCAATCAAAAGCAATAGACGAGGCAATCCGGACAAGTCAATTTGTACGGAACAAAGTGTTGAGATACTGGATGGACAATCGTGGTGTAGGCAAAAAAGAACTGTACCAGTACAACACTGCATTACGTGCTGAATATCCATTTGTTAAAGATCTAAACAGCCATGCAACTCATGCATCGGTTGAAAATGTTGAACGTGCAATCAACAGGTTTTTTGATAATTGCAAAAAGAATAAGCCGGGGAAGAAGGGATATCCACAGTTCAAAACAGATGCTCGTTCTGTTGAATATAAAACATCCGGATGGAAGCTACACCCAACAAAACGTCGAATCACTTTTTTGGACAAAAAGGGCATTGGGGAACTCAAACTATTGGGTAAATGGGATATTCACACATACCCATTAGACTTGATTAAACGAGTCCGGATTGTTCGTCGTGAGTCAAGTGGCTATTATGTTCAATTCTGCATAAAAGTGGATGCGACACCTGAGCCTAGGATTGGGAACGGCCAAGTCGGACTAGACGTAGGGTTGGAGTACTTTTACTCTGATTCAAACGGGTATCACGAAGAAAATCCCAGATTTCTCCGTAAAGCACACAAGGCTATCAAGCACGCTCAGCGACGCATCTACTCTAAGGAGAAAGGGAAAAACAACAGACGAAAAGCAATCCGTCGATATGCTCGCAAGCATTTAAAAGTAAGTAGGCAACGGGAAGAACACGCTCTTAGGGTGGCGCGTAACGTATGCAAGGCTAACGCCTATGTCGCCTATGAAGAGTTAAATGTTAAAGGGTTGGTAAGAAATCGTCGCTTAGCCAAGTCAATCAGTGATGTAGCTTGGAGCGCTTTTCGTCGTTGGTTAGAATACTGTGCTATCAAGTTCGGCACTCAAGTTGTCGCTGTTCCACCTCACTACACAAGTCAAAAGTGTAGTAGCTGTGGAAACATCGTGAAAAAGATGTTGTCAACCCGAACACACGCCTGTAAATGTGGATGTGTTCTGCAACGCGACGTGAATGCAGCGATCAATATTTTGTGTAAAGCAAAGTCTACCGGAGGGCATCCGGGAAGTAACGCTTGGGGAGTCGGAACCTCTACTCTTGTTGGGGCAACCAAGGCTTACGCAAGTTGCGACGATGAGCCAAGAATCCCCCGGCTTATAGTCGTGGGGAGTGTCAAACCAACAATCAAGATACTTGCGTTCTTCGTGATGAGTCATTTGAGGGAATTTGCGACGGGCGATCGCCTCCACCAACTTGGAAATATTCGGGCGATGTTTAAGCGCGTGATAGAAACTACATAGTGTTATGCAGTTTTTCAGTTTACAACAATCCCATGCCCCACAGCTTAGTCCTCAACCTACTTCCCCAATCTCCTATTCCACCACAATTCCTCACCGGCAGACATCTCCACGCCCTGTTTCTCAACCTCGTTAGTTCCGTGGATAGAGAACTGGGCGATCGCCTCCACGACTCCGGTGCAGACAAAGCTTTCACCATCAGCCCCCTGCAAGCTAAATTCAACCATACCAACAGGAACAAAATTTCAGATCACACCTTGCAATGGGATCATGAAAAACCGATTCCTATAGGAACTCCATGTTGGTGGCGTATTTCCCTACTAGATGATACCCTCTTTAGCAAACTAACCCAACTGTGGCTCAATCTTAACCCTGCCCAACCTTGGCACTTGGGTCCTGCTGATTTGTATATTACCAGCATTTTCGGCACTCCCCAGTTAACGCAACCTTGGGCAAATGCGACTACTTACGCCCAATTATACGAGCAAGCATCTGATCATGAGCGCCAAATTGCTTTAAGTTTTTGCACTCCTACTAACTTCCGCCAAGGTAATTTTGACACTGCTTTACCAACAAGAGAATGTGTATTTAACAGTTTGCTTCAACGCTGGAATAAATATAGCGGTATTTCTTTAGAACCCAATTTGACAGAAGTCATTTTTCCTAGTTTTTTTAATATTCGCACAGCCATAGCAGCCGACTCTCGTAGTAAATTTATTGGCTGTGTCGGCGAAATGAGCTATCGAATTATGGGAAATATTGACCCACTCATCATCAAACAAATTAACGCCTTAGCTAATTTTGCTCTCTATTGTGGTGCAGGACGCAAAACCACAATGGGTATGGGTATGATTCGACGATTAAACATGACAAAAAATAACTTTGACTGACAAACACTATGAGTAACACACAATATATTCCAATTGCCGCCCTCAATCAATATGCTTATTGTCCTCATCGTTGTTGGCGGATGTTTTGTGCTGGAGAATTTACCGATAATCAATACACAATCGAAGGAACTAGCTTGCATTCTCGCGTCCATACTTAGGGGAAGGACACCGCGAAGAAACTTGGCAAGTTCGCGCCATCTGGTTAAAATCAGAACGCTTTGGGATATTCTTTACTCCCCCATGACGTGCAAAGTGCGGTGAATATCGTCGGCTTCGACCCTTATACCATTTCACGCTCAGGCCTGATACAAATGATTGGTCTCTAATTCTTTCCCCCTGACCCCTGCGCCCTACTGCCTGCTGCCTATTTGTATCAACATTAAAGTAAAACGGTATTACCTAGGCTACTTGCACGTTGAACGTTACGGTCGCCCTTCCTTAGCATTGGATGTGATGGAAGAATTTAGACCAGTGGTAGTGGATGTAGTTGTACTCTCCGCAATAAATCTGTTTCCTGATCTTTTTGGGTAGTTTTTGGCGGTGAACCGTGTTCCAGGTTTCTGAGGCGATCAGTTCCGTTGGCACGGGCGAGATCATACTCAACACGGCGATCGCCTGAGCTTATCTAACTTCCAGGCAATCGCGCAGTCATCTTTGTGCACATAGTTGAGAGCTTTATTCAGCCTCTGTCCATTAAATAATTATTTGTCAGTTTTAAAGAATTAATGTCCAATTCTACGCTTGGGTCCTATTAACTTGATAGCCATTAATTCTATCAGCAAAGCTATTTTTGTAATCTTCTTTTTAGGTCTATTATGTGGTTTTACTTTTGTTTTCAACTGTGGCAGGAGCAACGTCCGCAATCGCATCCGGCAGTTGCTCCTCTAGTACCCGTAGAGGTAGATATAGATAGCCCCCAGCTGTTACTAGCATAGTGAGTATTCCTATCACAACAAACAACAGGGCAATGCCGTGTCCTTGCCCCACACCGATGATCCGCCCTATGCTAGCAGCCAATGGTCCTCCGACAGCAAGCAACGGCTCGAAGACTTGATCGGCTAATGGTCCTGCAATCAGATAGGCAAGCGGTAGGGATGCCAAGGCGAGCATACTCCGCACGGCAAACACCCGTCCTTGCACAG
This sequence comes from Scytonema sp. PCC 10023, assembly GCF_963920835.1. Taxonomy (NCBI): domain Bacteria; kingdom Bacillati; phylum Cyanobacteriota; class Cyanophyceae; order Nostocales; family Scytonemataceae; genus Scytonema; species Scytonema sp. PCC 10023. The sequence continues at coordinate 35,361 of NZ_CAWUDP010000029.1, read as the reverse complement.
CAGATGCGACTTTGCTCTGCCAGATGGCTTGGTCGCAGCCATTGATAATTGACACCCCAAAATAGTATATGAAGGCAGCAGCAAAGAAGACCGGAACAGAAGGCATAAGCCCAGCAAGTAGTATGGACAGCCCACCTGATAGTGTAAAGCCAAACACACCACGGATGCGGTTCTTTGGACCGCCCCAAACGCTCATCACCAGACCGCCGACCAACATCCCGCTTCCACCAATGGACAGCACGGTGCCAAGTACAGTCGCTGAAGCAAACGCTAGTACCATCGGTGTAACTAGCACACTAACAACTCCGATTAAGAAATTAATAGCAGCAAAGAAAACCAACAATCCCAGTAGTCCCGGTCGATCTGTAATGTATGTCCATCCATAGGTAAACTCCCGCAATCGCCAACCTTGTCTGACTTCATCCTCTGCGGTAGTTTTCGACGTAGGGAATCGGACAAGCAGCAGCGTCACCAGGGAAAAGAGGAAAGTGAGGCAGTCAATCAGGATTACGCCCTGAATCTGAATACTGACAACCAACGCACCTGCTAACATCGGTGAGAGCAGCCGTGAAGCTGCCTCTGCAAGTTGCACCATCCCACTGGCGCGACCAAGGTGTTGCTTTGGGACAAGCATCGTAGTTGCAGCAGCATAGGCTGGCCACTGGAAAGCGCTAAAGGTCGAACTAACTGCTACAACCAAGTAGATGTGCCAAACTTCAAGCTGACCAGAAAAGAGCAACAGCGCAATAGTCAGCGTACTTACTCCTGCTCCTGCATCGCTAAATATCATACAAGAGCGTCGGTTCCAGCGATCTACAAGCACACCGACCAACGGTGATATCAAGATACTCGGCAGCATAGCGAACAAAGAAATGAGCGCAAATTGCGTGACTGACCCAGTATTCTGGTATACCCAGACACCAAGAGCAAATCGAGTCAGCCCAGAGCCAATCAGTGAAATAAGCTGCCCAAACCAGATAAGGGTAAATACTCGCATTCTACATGTGTGGGTGATTCAGAAAACCACTACGAGTGAAGTAACAAAAGTAGTTTTTCAGAAGATTGTCATCTATCCTAGGACAGAAAATACAAGTACTTGCCAGCCGAGCAAGCGTGTTTTGGCAATCGAACTGTGTCATTCTTGGTTGAGAGAGACTCTCTGGGATGGATATCTGTTCTTTGTATCTATTTTCAGGAAACAAAGGCAAAAGGGAATACAAAGTTGGATCTGAGGAATGCTTTGCAGCAGCGATCAACTCTTGTCGCCATTCGTCATAGGTCACTAGCCGCAGTGGATAGCCATAAAAACACATCCAGTCGATCAGTTTTTCCAGTTGAATTGGGTGGGGATTGAGCAAGTGAAAGACTTTCCCAATGGATTCTTTTTGCTGAGATAAATAAATGATGGCTTGACTTACGTAGTCTACAGGGGTCATGTCCAGCAAACCATCAATTTTTGGCACACTACCAAGCTGAATACAGCATTTAATCATGCTGCACATAAAATCATTTGTGTTCCAAACCCCTGTTTTGCTGTTTCCTGTTATTCTTCCCAGTCTATGGATACTGACAAGAAGCCCTCTAGAACGTGCGATCGCGACTAACTTTTCCGCCACCCATTTACTCTGAGCGTAGCCATTTTGGAGAATTCCATCATGTTCCAAACAGTCTTGTTCGCAGAATACTTGCACGTCAGAATCGCTCTGCGCGGGAAAAACAGAAAGGGTAGAAACGTAATGCACAGGTTTGACTTTGATTAAACTTGCCAATCTCAAAACTTCCTGGGTTCCGAGAACATTAGCCGCCTTCAGCTGCTCGTATGGATAAACAAAATTAACTAAAGCACCATTGTGATAAATAACATCTATCTTATTTGCGAGTCGTAAAAATTGTGCCTCAGAAAGTCCAAAAAGTGGCTGCGATAAATCTCCCACAACTGGGATAATTCTAGAACTGAAATGTTCGTTTCCAAGTGAATACATTTCCAAGTTTTTGCAGAGCTTATTTTTGCCTTCTTCAGCATTAGCAGCACGTACCAAGCAATAGATATCTGCTTGAGTTTTTTGGAGAAGTTCATCAAGTAAAAAAGCTCCTAAAAAACCTGTAGCTCCAGTTAAGAAGATACTCGCTGGCTCAGTTGTATACTCTCTTTGGATAGCTTCAGGACGAATTGTGGGATCAAGGACGGCTTCGGCTTGCAGTTCCGCAACAGTTTTCCCGCCAATAGTATCAAAACCTGTGTTTTGAACCATCTCAATACTTCCGGCTAGGCTAGCTACGGTAGGCATTTCAAACAGACTACGCAAGGGTAGCTCTAGTTGGAAAGTTTCTCGCACTCGAAAAATCAGCTGAGTCAGTAGTAAGGAATGACCGCCTAACTCGAAGAAGTTGTCGTTGATACTAACCTGCTCCAGACCAAGTAACTCAGACCAAATTATCGCTAACTGCTCCTCAATGGATGTACGTGGTGCTACGTAAATTGTGTCATCATCACAGCGGGTTTGGTTAGCTATTGGTAGCGCTCTGCGGTCTACTTTGCCGTTAGGAGTGAGTGGTAGTGCTTCTAACATCACAAAGACTTTTGGCACCATATATTCGGGCAACTTCTCCTTGAGAAAGCGGCGTAGTTCACTGCTCTTCGGAACTGCCTTTTGCTTCGGAACCACATAAGCCACTAAGTATTGGTTGCCCGTAGCGTCTTGTTGAGCCATGACTACAGCTTCCTTAACCTCTGAGTGTTGAGTCAGCACAACTTCGATTTCTCCAAGTTCGATGCGGAAGCCGCGCACCTTCACTTGATTATCAATGCGACCGAGAAACTCAATGTTGCCGTCTGCGAGATAACGCACTAAATCCCCAGTCTTGTAAAGGCGATCGCTCTCTTTTGACTTGTTAAAGGGGTTAGGAATAAATTTTTCTTCAGTTAAGTCTGGGCGATTAAGATAACCCTTAGCCAAACCAAGACCACCAATGTACACCTCACCCGGTACACCAATTGGTACTGGTTGCAAGTGAGAATCGAGTAAATAAATTTGGGTGTTGGCAATTGGACGACCAATCGGAACAGAATTTTTCAAATCATAATTTTGACAATTGTATACACTGCTCCAAACCGTTGCTTCTGTTGGACCATATTCGTTAAACAAGGATGTGTGAGGTAAGCTTAGGCGATGGCGTTCCACTAACTCTGTGGAACAAGATTCCCCGCCGACGATGACAGTGTGCAACTCGACAAGTAGATCCGGGTCTATGGTAGCGAGTAGGGTGCTGTAGAGTGAAGGAACACTCAACCAGTGTGAAACCTGATGTTGGACAATTAGCTTGGTTAATTGCCAAATATCTTTTTGGAAACCCTCTTGGAACAGCACCAGTGTACCGCCTTGACACAATGTCCAAAATATGCAAGCAACTGAAGCATCAAAAGCAAACGAGGGAATCAACAAGAAACTGGTAACGGGTTTTCGGTAATAAGCAATCCGCGCTCTTGTGGAGTGAACTAAGTTTTGCTGGGTAACGAGTACTCCCTTCGGTTGACCTGTGGAACCTGAGGTGTAAATAATGTAGGCTAAATTTTCAGGTGTAGTCTTACTGACGAGATTCTCTTCACTCTCGTGAGAAATGACTTCCCAGTCTGTATCCAGGCTAACTAGATGCAGTTCATCAAACTCTTGTCCCACAAGCATTTGCTTCTGAGTTAAGAGGACTGACACCTGTGAATTTGACAACATCCAGGTCAAGCGCTCTTGGGGATAAGTGGGATCTAAGGGTACATAAGCCCCACTAGCTTTGAGGATGCCCAACAACCCTATAATCATTAAGAGTGATCGCTCTACACAAATGCCCACCAGCACCTCTGGTCCCACACCAAGCGAACGCAAGTTATGTGCTAGCTGATTTGCTTTGGCATTCAGTTCCCGGTATGTTAACTGTTCGTTTTCAAAGACTACTGCAACGGCATCCGGTGTCTGCTCTACTTGAGTTTCAAACAGCTCATGGATACATAAATCCTGCGGATATTCTGTTTTTGTTTGATTCCAATCTACTAGCAGAGTCTGCCGTTCTGCTTCTGTCAAGATTGGCAAGTCACTGAGGCGTTGGTCGGGATTGACCACAATGCTTTCGAGCAAAGTCTGGAAATGCCCCACCACTCTACTAATGGTGGCTGCCTCAAACAGGTCAGTATTGTATTCTAAATTCCCTATTAATCCCTGCTGCGTATCTGTTATAGATAGAGACAAGTCAACTTTGGCTGTCTTGTTGTCAACCATTAGAGGACTCAGGATCAGTTCTGGTAACTCCAAGGGTGGCATCGGTGCATTTTGCAGGACAAACATCACCTGGAACAGTGGTGTATGGCTTAAGCTTCGCTCGGGCTGCATTTCTTCTACCAGCTTCTCGAAGGGCAAGTCTTGATGGTCATATGCCCCTGAGGTTACGGACTGTACTCGTAAAAGCAACTGCCGAAAACTGGGGTTATCCCCAAGGTAGGTACGCAAGACAAGGGTGTTAACGAAGAACCCAATCAATCCTTCAATTTCGGGACGATTGCGGTTAGCAGTAGGTGAACCTACTATGATGTCTCCTTCTCCTGTATAGCGGTAGAGTAATGTTTTGAATGCCGCCAGCAGAGTCATAAATAAGGTGATTCCTTCTTGCTGGCTGATCTGCTTAAGCGCCTGCGATAAATCAGAAGACAATGAAAAAGACTGGGTTGCACCTTGAAAATTTTGGACTGCCAATCTCGGACGGTCTGTAGGCAGTTCCAGGACGGGCAGGGACCCGACTAGCTGCTGCTTCCAGTAGTCCAAATGAGTTTTGAGTACCATCCCTTGCAGCCACTGTCGCTGCCAGATAGCATAGTCAGCGTACTGTATGGGCAATTCGGGAAGTGGCGAAGAAGTCCCGGTAGAAAAAGCTTTGTACAGTGCTGTCAGTTCTCGGATGAAAACCCCAAGCGACCAACCATCAAAGATGATGTGGTGTAGTGCCAGCAACAGCACATATTCTTGCTCGGCTAATTGTAGCAAGGTGACACGCAGTAACGGACCGTGTGCCAGGTCAAAAGGATGTTCTGCTTCCTCGGTAATCAGTCGCTGGACTTGGGCTGCGCGGTCTGCTTCTGACCATTCGCTCAGGTTGATCGCAGGTATGTCTATTGATCGGCTTTTGGCAATGACTTGCACCGGACTCCCATCCACTGTGGCAAAAGTAGTACGCAGTATCTCGTGGCGAGTTACGATAGTCTCAAAAGCCTGTTGCAGAGCTTCTACCCTCAATTTACCACTTATCCGCAACCCATAAGTCATGTTATATACCCGGCTATTCGGCTCTAGCTGATGCAAAAACCACAATCGCTGCTGGGCAAAAGATGTAGGAAAAACAAACACTTCTTCTGTCATTGCGCTCTTACAAATCCTTGTTGTGAATTTCAGACACCATCGGTAGTGTATCCAAAGATGCCTGCATACGGTATTGCTCACGAGACACTGGCTGTATTGCAGGTATCCGCAGATCCTCACCCGTCTTGATCACATGGGAAAGTTCGTGAATTGTAGGATGTTGGATAAACTCTTGCAAAGAGAAACTTAATCCTCGGTCATTAGCTCTGGATAGTACTTGAATGCTGGACAGAGAATCTCCTCCCAACTTAAAGAAGTTGTCGTGAATGCCCACTTGTTCGACACCAAGAACTTGTGACCAAATCTCTGCCAGTGCTACTTCGATTGGGGTGCTAGGTGGGACAAATACTGCTTCGAGATTTGGTCTTTCCTGGTCGGGAACAGGAAGCGCTTGACGATCTACCTTGCCATTGGGAGTCAGTGGTAGCGCCTTCAGCATCACGAACACCGAAGGCAGCATATACTCTGGCAAGCGATTTTTCAAGAAGCTACGCAGGGCATCAACTGTGGGGACTTGCTCCTTTTGTGGGACAATATAAGCTACTAAACGTCGGTTAGCGTGGATATCCTCTTGGGCGACGACGATCGCTGACTGTACGGTGGAGTGTTGATTCAGAACGGCTTCAATTTCAGTCAGCTCAATGCGATACCCTCGAATCTTGACCTGCTGATCGAGACGACCGAGAAACTCAATGTTTCCATCCGGGAGATAACGCGCTAAATCGCCAGTTTTGTAGAGGCGTGCGTTTGGTTCATCACTAAACGGATTGGGAATAAACTTTTGGGTCGTTAGTTCTGGACGGTTGAGATAACCCCGTGCTACGCCAAGACCGCCGATGTATATCTCTCCCGATACACCAATGGGTACTGGTTGGAGGTGAGAATTCAGTAAATATATCTGGGTGTTAGCAATTGGGCGACCAATTGGCACAGGATTGTTCAAATCATGATTTTGACAATTGTATACACTGCTCCAAACTGTTGCTTCTGTTGGACCGTACTCATTAAATAAGGATGTCTGGGGTAGTAATTCACGGTGTTGCTTAACAAGCTCTTTTGGGCAGGATTCTCCAGCTACAATTACGGTTTGCAGGCTAACTAGTTGCTGTGGTTGGGCTTGCTCTAAAATCAGCTTGTAGAGAGATGGCAGACATAATAAATGGGAAATTTGTTGTTGAGCGATCGCCTCTATGAGCTGTTTAATATCTAGTTGAAAATTTTCTGGTAAAACGGAGACAAAACCACCTTGACAAAGTGTCCAAAAAATGACGGCAACGGAACTATCAAACGCAAAAGGTGAAGTTAAGAGAAAGCCTGTTACCGATTGATCGTAGTAACAGATGCGAGCAGTTGTGGAGTGAACTAGGTTTTGATGCGTAACCTGCACTCCTTTGGGTTGTCCTGTAGATCCAGAAGTATAAATCAAGTAAGCCAGGTTCTCAGGAGTCGCTTCACTTTTGAAATTCTCATCACTTTCTTGGGCAATTGCATCCCAAAGAGTATCTAAGCAAAGTACTTGCGCCCCAATATCAGGTAACTTTTTCACCAACCGTTCTTGGGTCAATACGACTGATACCTGAGAATCTTGCAGCATATAAACCAGTCGTTGGTTTGGATACATTGGATCGATAGGTAAGTACGCTCCTCCGGCTTTGAGAATGCTTAGTATACCTACTAACATTTCCCAAGAGCGTTCTACGCAAATCGCCACTAATACATCCGGCCCAACTCCCAAAGCCTGAAGATGGTGTGCTAGCTGATTGGCTCTGGTGTTCAATTCTCGGTAAGTGAGTTGCTGCTTTTTAAACACCACAGCTACGTTTTCCGGGGTACGTTCTGCCTGTTCCTCAATAAATTGGTGGATACACTTGTCGTTAACATAGTCTCTTCTCGTATTGTTAAATTCAACGAGCAGTTGTTGTCGCTCGACATCACTCATCAATTGTTCTGGATTGTTAACAATACTCTGTGTCAAAGCTCCCAGTGTAGTGTTGGGATCAGCAACTAAATTGTTCAGCAGCGCTGCAACATGACTGAGCATTCTAGCTACCGTCATGGTACTGAAGTGGCGTAAGTCATAAAATATATTCAACGATAACTGCGACCAAGGTTTAACTAAGAAAACAACAGGATAGTTAGAGTTAATAACAGAGCGAACATTGTCAATCCTCAAGTTTCCTGTAGCTAAGCTAGAGATATTTACTGAAGAGTTTTCAAATACCAAAATACTCTCGAACAAAGGCATCCCTGGAGGTACTTCACTCCAATTCTGGATTTGGACTAGAGGAGTACACTCGTATTTACGTATAGTCAGCTGCTGGGACTGAAATTCCTTTAGCCAAGACAAGAGCGAAGCTTCACCAGACACGAGTACACGCACTGGCAAGGTGTTGATAAAGACTCCCACCATAGAGGAAACCCCTAGTAGGGTGGGCGGACGACCAGACACAACGCTTCCGTAGACTACATCTGCTTCACCACTGTAATAACTCAATAGCAAAGCCCAAACGCCTTGTATTAGGGTATTCAGTGTCAAATGATGTTCTTGTGCTAAAGACTTCAGTGCTTCTGTGGTTGCTAGCGACAGCTGGATTTGTTGTTGACTGAAACCTTGGTGCTGACCAGAGGAGCCATTGGTTATCCAGTCTGCTACCAAACGAGTTGGTGTTGTGAAGCCCTGAAGAACTTTTCGCCAAAATACCTCAGCCTCCGATAAATCCTGCTGCTTTAACCAAGTGATGTAGTCCCGATAGGGACGGTTTGGTTGCAACTGGAGAATTTGATTTTGGCAAAGTGCTTCGTAGAAGCAGAAAAATTCCTTGAGGATAGTGTTAACACACCAGGCATCCAGCACCAAGTGACAAATGCTCCAGATCAATTGATAAGTATCTACATCAGTCTGGATTAAGATGAGCCGCATCAAGGGTGGTTTAGCAAGCTCAAAGCCATGTTTGCGGTCTGCTTCCAGGTAACTTTGTAGTTGCGCTTGTTGCTCAGCAGTTGAGAGCTTACGCCAATCATACTGCTGTATCAGCAGTTTAGCTTGTCGGTGTACTATTTGAACTGGTTGATTTAGACCTTGCCATACAAAAGCTGTCCTTAAACTCGGATGTCGGTCTACCACTTGCTGCCAAGCCTGCTCAAAAGCTGAGACATCAAGAGTTCCGTGCAAGGTACATAGCGTCTGCTCAAAATACATCCTGGAATCTGGAGCAGAGAGGATGTGAAACAGCATACCCTGCTGGGTAGGTGAGAGTGTGTAGATGTCCTCTATATTTTTAGCTTCCATACCTGGGGATTTCTACCTGTTGTTGTCTGGTTTTAGTTGTTCATCAACAGCTTGTTGAGTTCTTCTTGAGTTAACCCAGCTTCTGGAAAATCTGAAGGTGTGAAGCTTGGGGTTTCGGTGGACAAAAAATCAGTGATTGGCGATGCGGGCGATGCTCCGGAGGAGCCGCTGAGCGCAAAGCGCTCTCTTCGGGTACGCGATCGCTGTTGTTCCTGTGGAATTGGAATTGTCTCGATAACCGTTGTTAACTCTGCAATTGTTGGATATTCAAATAGCTGATTGGTACTGAATTTCAACCCCACTTCATAAGCTTTAGCCACAACCTGAATACTTTGAATCGAATCACCTCCCAACTCTAAAAAGTTGTCGTAAATGCCCACCTGCTGAATTCCCAAAACCTGACTCCAGATTGTGGCGATCGCCTCTTCTACGACTGTACGGGGTGCTACGTAGGTAGTTTGCTCTGCTGTGCTTTCTTCCTGCACCAGCATTTCTGGTTGGGATTTTACTTGCTCAGGTGCTGGCAAACGGCGGCGATCAACTTTGCCACTAGGAGTCAATGGCAATTCTTCTAAGACAACAAAGGTGGTAGGAATCATATACTCCGGTAACTTCTGCCGCAAGAAACTCCGCAATTCATTGGTTGCAGGTGCAGGTTTTTGCTGTAGCACTACGTAGGCAACTAAGCGTTTGCGACCTGACTCTTCTTCTCGAAGTGTGGCGATCGCTTGTTGAACAACAGGATGTTGGAGTAACAGTGCTTCTATCGCCGTTAGTTCAATACGATACCCCCTAAGCTTCACTTGATGGTCAATGCGCCCCAAGAACTCTATATTGCCGTCTGGAAGGTAACGCGCTAAATCCCCAGTCTTGTACAGGCGTGCGTTCGGTTCTTCGCTAAACGGATTGGGAATAAACTTTTGGGCAGTTAGCTCAGGTTGGTTAAGATAGCCCTTAGCCAGACCGAAACCACCAATATATAGTTCACCCGGTACACCAATTGGTACTGGTTGAAAGTGAGAATCGAGTAAATAAATCTGGGTGTTGGCAATTGGACGACCAATCGGAACAGAATTTTTCAAATCATGATTTTGACAATTGTATACACTGCTCCAAACTGTGGCTTCTGTTGGACCGTACTCATTAAATAAGGATGTATGAGGTAATAACTGACGTGTACGTTCCACTAACTCTGTGGAACAAGATTCCCCGGCAACAATGACAGTGTGCAACTCAACAAGTAGATCCGGGTCTATAGTAGCGAGTAGGGTGCTGTAGAGTGAAGGAACACTCAACCAGTGTGAAACCTGATGTTGGACAATTAGCTTGGTTAATTGCCAAATATCTTTTTGGAAACCCTCTTGGAACAGCACCAGTGTACCGCCTTGACACAATGTCCAAAATATGCAAGCAACTGAACTATCAAAAGCAAACGAGGGAATCAATAAGAAACTGGTAACGGGTTCTGGGTAATAAGCAATCCGCGCTCTTGTGGAGTGAACTAAGTTTTGCTGGGTAACGAGTACTCCCTTCGGTTGACCTGTGGAACCTGAGGTGTAGATGATGTAGGCTAGATTCTCTAATGTGCTTGTACTGCTGGGGTTTTCTGGACTCTCCTGTGCTATAGTGTGCCAATGTGAGTCTAGGCAGACAATTTGGGCGGAGTGTGTAGGTAAGTCTGCTACTAGCCGTGCCTGAGTCAGCAGGACTGGAACTTGAGCATCTTGCAGCATAAAAGCCAGGTTTTCTTTGGGATATGTTGGGTCTAAGGGTAAGTAAGCTCCTCCTGCCTTGAGAATTCCCAAAATTCCCACAATCATTTCCAAGGAACGCTCGACACAGAGAGCCACCGGCACATCGGAACTTACTCCTAGGCGCTGCAAGTAATGGGCAAGGGCATTAGCTCGACGGTTTAGCTGTTGGTAGGTGAGTTGCTCACCTGCAAAGACGATGGCGATCGCATCAGGATTTTGTGCTGCCATCGCCTCAAAGTATTGCTGGATACAGCTATATTGGGGATATTGGGTGACGGTATTATTCCACTCCACAAGCAACATCTGCCGTTGGCGATCGCCCAAAAGACATTGAGACTCGTAACGTGCAAACGGCTGTGTAGACATTGCTGTTAGCGTTTCTATAAAATAACTGCCAATAGTCTCTAACTGGGCATGGCTAATCTGTGTCAAGTCGCACTCTAAATCGAGTTGTATACAATCTGAGGCATGATTTCGATTAAACTCACAGCGCAACGTAAAATGAGTTTCACCAAAACCCCTCGCCCCCAAAATTTCCAAATCTTTGAAGCTTTGCAGACTCTCATAAACATGAAAGTGAGTGTAGTTAAAGACAGTTTCAACCAAGGGCTGGAGAGCCTGACGCCCGACAAGTTGGTGTAAATCTGCGTAGGGATAACGTCTAAAGGGTAACAACTCTCGTTCAGCTTCAAAAACTTGCCGCACCAACTCTAGCCAAGTTCCGCCCATCAACTTTAGACGCAAGGGAACTGTGTTCAAATGGATTCCCAGGGTTTTTTCTCCGTCAGCCTCTTCCAATCGACCGTTAGACTCAAGCCCTGTGAGGACATCGCTTTCACCACTTAGCAAACTCATCACCCTCACGTGTGCAGCTAGCAAAACATTTTTGAGGGGGACTTCTGCTCTACGTGCTAGTTTCTGCAATTTCTCGGAAAGCTCAGGGGAGATGGGAACATCTAAAAAGCCAATTTCCGGGGTATCTGTGGTGCGGTGAGTCACCGCCCAACGGGCTAGTTTGGTAGTGACGCAATCTGCTAATTTTTGCTTCCAAAAGTTTTGAGAATCAGGCGATCGCAACGTTGAGCGCTCTAAGGCGACAAAATCTCGATAAGCAATCGTTGGGGATGGTTCAATGGCATCATCTTTGCCATTAAGCAGGGCATAATAATGATGCAGCAATTCTGTCAGCAAACAAGCTTTGCTCCAGCCGTCAAGAATAGAAGTATGACAGCTAAAGGTGAGATAAAAAGACTGATCTGTGAGGCGGTGAATGAAAAAGCGAATAAATGGCGGGTAAGACCAGTCAAAATTTCGTCTTTTTTCAGCTTTGATCCAAGTGGAAAGCGCTTGTTGTTGTTGCTCTGGTGATAAATCGCGCAAGTCCTCGACTTGAAAGGGAGCAGTGACCTGTTGATGAACTAACTGTAGGGGTTCGCTAAAGTTGGTCAGATCAAATGATGTCCGCAGGATGGGATGGCGCTCCACAACCTGCTGTACGGCTTTTTGAAACAATTGAATGTTTAGACGAACTTGCAAATTGTACAGGAAAATGTCATGGTACATCGGCTCCTCTGGCATAGACTGAGTGTGAAAAATTACCCCAGCTTGAACCCTAGCCAAAGGATAAGCATCTTCTACGTGTTCGGGTAGCTTTTGCCGTTCTTCGTGGGAAATGAGGCTAAATGGCTCTGTTTTTCGAGTTAATAAACCACTGGGTTCGACAAAGGTAATTTCTTGTGCCAGAGATTCGATGGTCTGATGCTGGAAAATCTGCGCCAGGGAGAAGCTTAAACCTTTTGCAGTGGCTCTAGCTAGCACTTGGATGCTACGAATCGAATCCCCTCCCAACTCAAAAAAGTTGTCGTGAATGCCCACCTGTTCAATATCCAGCACTTCTGCCCACACTTGTGCCAATGTCTGCTCTTGTGGAGTGCGAGGTGCTACAAAAGCTTTTTCCAATTCAGGTCTGGCTTTACTAGGAACTGGTAGCGCAAACCGATCTACCTTACCATTCGGAGTCAAAGGAAGTGCATCCAGCATGACGAAAGCCGCAGGAACCATGTAATCGGGGAGCTGCTCCAAGAGAAAACGACGCAGTTCGGTAGTTGTAGGTGCTGGCTGATAACGGGTGACGCAATAAGCAACTAATTGCTGGTTGCTAGAGTCTGCCCCAGATGCAGCTAATTCTCCCTTGAGTAAGCGACGCAAACCAGTAATTGTTGATGAATTTTCTACGTCAATTAGTGGTGTAAACTCTCGCTTAAGTTCCCTCCTCTCAATTTCTCTTATCAAGACAACAACTTCCCGCAGTGCAGGGTGTTGACTCAGTACTGTTTCAATTTCTCCTAGCTCAATGCGGAACCCTCGCAATTTAACTTGATCGTCGAGTCGTCCCAGATACTCGATGTTGCCATCGCGTGAGATACGTGCCAAATCCCCAGTTTTGTACAGGCGGTCCCCAGGTTCATCGCTAAAGGGATTGGGAATAAATTTCAGAGCTGTTAATTCTGGTTGGTGGAGATAACCCCGCGCTAAACCCACACCGCCAATGTGTAGTTCCCCCGGTACGCCAACAGGCACTGGTTGCAAGTGAGTATCTAGCAGATAAATTTGCGTATTGGCAATGGGGCGACCAATAGGGACAGTGTGTTTACGGCTCTGGTGCTCACAAGCCCAATATGTGACATCAATAGCTGCTTCCGTTGGTCCGTATAAATTGTGGAGGTCTGCATCCAAAAGCGCAAAAAATCGTTCTTGTAGTTTAAAAGGTAGTGCTTCACCGCTGCACATTACCTGCCTCAAGCAGTGACAAGTTTCCACACCAAGTTCCTCAAGAAACACTTGCAACATGGAAGGAACAAAATGCAGTGTGGTGATCTGCTGCTCTTTTATGATCTGAACAAGGTAGACGCTGTCTTGATGACCTCCTGGTCGAGCTACCACTAAACGCGCTCCGGTAGTTAAAGGCAAGAAGAATTCCCAAATCGAGACATCAAAGCTAAAGGGTGTTTTTTGCAACACTCGGTCTACCGTTGTCAGTTGGTAAGTTTCCTGCATCCAAGAGAGACGATTGCAAATTCCTCTATGGGTGTTCATTACCCCCTTTGGTTTGCCAGTTGAGCCGGAGGTGTAAATCACATATGCGAGGTTATTAGTTGTAACCTGGCTAACTGGGTTGTCCACACTTTCACTAGCCCAAACCTCATTGTTTTTGTTCACAAAGACTACTTGCGCCCCATGCTCAGGTAAAGCTGCGAGGAATTTCTCTTGAGTCAACAACACTGAAACTTGGGCATCTTTGAGCATGAAAGCTAGACGTTCTTGAGGATAGCTGGGATCTAGAGGGACGTAGGCTCCTCCTGCTTTGAGAGTCGCTAAGATACTCACCACCATTTCTATAGAACGCTCTAAATAAATACCAACCAACACCTCTGGTTCTACTCCCAAGGCTTGCAGATAGTGTGCTAACTGGTTTGCTCGTTGATTCAATTGTGCGTAGGTGAGTTGTTCTGTTTCAAATATCACCGCCACTGCATCTGGTGTCTGCTCTACCTGAGCCTCAAATTGTAGATGGAGACAAGGTGCATTAGCATAATCTACTTGGGTAGCATTCCACTCTACCAATAATTGTTGCCGTTCTAATTCGGTGAGGAGTGGTAGAAGTGAGACGTGCTGCTGTGAGTCAGCGACGATACCTTCTAATAAGGTCTGAAAATGACCAGCCATCCGCGCAATAGTGGCAGCATCGAATAGGTCTGTGTTGTATTGCCAAGAAACAGATAATGTTTCATCCACAAGAGCCATCATCAACGTGAGGTCGAACTGAGCAATTCGCTGTTCGAGGGCTAGGGACTCTAGCTCTAGTTCCCCTAGTTTTATCCTTGCTCCTGTTTCCCCTAAGGCAAAAGCTGCCAAACCTTCCTCATTAAGGAGGTGCGCTTTCTGCAAGACAAACATCACTTGAAAGAGTGGCGAACGACTGGAGTCTCGCACTGGTTGTAGTTGTTCAACCAGTCGTGCGAAGGGGTAGTCCTGGTGATCAAAAGCATCCAGTACACAGGAACGTACTTGAGCGAGAAACTCATCAAAGGTAGGATTTCCTGATAGATCGGCTCGCAAAACTACCGGATTGACGAAGTAGCCTACTAGTCCTGCCACATCAGTTCGACTTCTGCCTGTTGTGGGAGAACCCACTAGTAGGTCTTCTTGACCTGTGTAGCGGTAAAGCAGCAGTTGAAAGGCTGCTAGCATTGTCATGTAGAGAGTCACTCCACGTTTGCGGCTGAAGTCTTGTAGCTCTTGAGTGAGTTCTGCACTCAGCTTGCACCCCAAGGAAGCCCCTTGATAGGTTTGAATGGCGGGACGCGGACGGTCAGTTGGCAAATTTAACACAGGTAACTCTCCTGCCAACTGCTTCTGCCAGTAGCCCCACAGCCTCTGACCTTCTGGACTCGCTAGTATTTTCGCCTGATCCCGCACATAGTCGGTGTACTGCCAGACCAAAGGAGGGAGGGTGACGGGTGTATTATTCTTTTCTGCCTGGTACAGTGTTCCTAACTCATCCACCAGCACGGTAAGGCTCCAGAAGTCTGCTACGATATGGTGGACAACAAGTAGAAGAATGTGTTCCTGGGGTGAGCGGGTGAACAGACTCACGCGCATGAGGGGACTTTGCTCAAGATTGAAGGAACGGTACGCTTCTTCAAGCAGGCGATCGCTCAAAAATTCCTCATCCCATGTTGCTGCATCTTCCTGTTGAAAGCAAACCTCTGTATGCTTATGGACTTGCTGCATCGGTTGTCCGTTGGCATTTGCGAAAGTCGTGCCAAGAGTTGTATGGCGTTCTACTAAACTCTGAAATGCTTGATGCAATGCGGGAATATCAAGTTCGCCACGAATACGCACAGCATTAGCAATGTTGTAAGCAGGACTCTCTGGTGCTAGTTGGTGTAAAAAGTACAGAGCCTGTTGACCGTAGGAAAGGGGATATTCAGTGACAGCTTTAATAGCCTCGGCTGGAGCGCTTTTTGGGGTAGAAGAAACATCTGTTAACTGGGCAAGTAATGCGGTTGTTAGTTGGTTAATGCTGGAACTCCCCAGAAAGCTAGTCATCGGCAAGACCACACCCAAGTTAGTTTCAATGGTGTGCTGGAGTGCGATCGCCATTAAAGAATCGAGTCCCAGAGTGTTTAAGGGTTGCTGTGGGTTGACTTGGAAAGTCCCTAGTTTGAGAACCTGAGCAACTTGCTGCTGAAGATAAAACGTTAGCTGTAACTGACGCTCTTGTGGTTCTAATGCCAGAACTGCTGCATGAGTGAGGCTGGCTGTACTGACTGTAGTATGAGATTCTTCTAAAATGCTGCTGGCTATACTCTCTAACCTTCTTGCCAAAAAACTAGTCCGACAAGCATAGCGCTGAATTTTGCCACTAGAAGTTTTGGGGATACTACCTGGTTTGAGCAGCAACAGTGCATAAACTTGCAGTTCATGTTCTTCTACTACAGCTTGACGAATAGCTGCAATAACTTCCTCAGTTGCCAAATTCCGCAGGAAATCGCGCTTAACTTCTTGGGCAATCATTAATCTCTCTTCGCCAGCAACATCAATGGCAAAGGCTGCACCACTAGGTTGAAGGGCTGGGTGGCTTTGCGCTACTGTCCATTCAATGTCTTGCGGGTAATGGTTGCGACCTCGGATAATGATCAAATCCTTCAGACGACCTGTGACAAATAGCTCTCCCTCGTGCAAAAAACCTAAGTCTCCAGTACGCAGAAAAGGCCCGTCTTGAGTATCTTTTAGGTAGGCTCGGAATGTGTACTCAGTTTGCTCTGGCTGATTCCAGTAGCCTTGGGTGACGCTTGGTCCTGCAACCCAAATTTCACCTACTTTATTAGGCTGGCAACGAGTTAAAGTCTCAGGATTAACTATGGCTATCTTTAAATCTTGTAAGGCTTGACCACAACCGACTAAAGTCTGTACGCCAGACGCCTCTTGACTGGCTGGAACGACTTGATTTTGCAGCAGTGCTGCTGACTGAACTGGCTGTAATACTGGTGGAAGTAGTTTGCTGCCACCTGTGACAATCAGCGTTGTTTCCGCCATCCCGTAACAAGGATACAAAGCCTCGCGGCGAAAGCCACACTCGGCAAAGGTGGTGCTAAACTGCTCCAGAGTAGCTGCACGAATAGGTTCAGCACCGTTAAAGGCGATTTCCCAACTACTCAAATCCAGGTTGGTTCGTTGTTCGGGTGTAATTTTGCGAACACACAGGTCATAAGCAAAATTGGGTCCGCCGCTAGTTGTTGCTTTATACCGGGAAA
The DNA here is from genome assembly GCF_963920835.1 of Scytonema sp. PCC 10023. Classification (NCBI taxonomy): domain Bacteria; kingdom Bacillati; phylum Cyanobacteriota; class Cyanophyceae; order Nostocales; family Scytonemataceae; genus Scytonema; species Scytonema sp. PCC 10023. The sequence goes on along the minus strand of NZ_CAWUDP010000029.1, from coordinate 18,599 downwards.
TTGCCTGTAGCCAGCGAACAGGTTTTTGCAGAAATGCCACAGGAGACATGAGAATGCAAGGTATTCCCAAGTACAAGGGCTGGAGTAAATTTCCCACCAAACCCATATCATGAAACAGGGGCAACCAACCCACGAAAAGAGTGTTTTCTGTGTGTTGCATTGCTTGCTTAATCAAAAGTTCATTATGCAGCAAGTTTCCATGACTCACCATCACCCCTTTAGGTGTACCTGTAGAGCCTGATGTGTACTGGAGAAGCGCCAGCGTGTCGCTATTTATAGATGGCTGCTGCCATTGCTGTCCTAAGTCGCCAGCAATCATATTGTCGGTAGCCAGCAACCGCAAAGTTTGTAAGTTCGGATACTGGGCAAATTGTCGTTCGATGTTGGACAAGACAGTTGTGGTGGTAAGAACCATTGCTGCTTGTGCATCTGCTACAACAGCCTGGAGTCGGGATAAGGATTGGTTAGGTCGCGGCGGATAAGCGGGGACTGCAATGATCCCAGCATACAGGCATCCAAAAAATGCAACAATGAATTCCAAGCCAGGTGGGTAGAGCAGTAGTCCACGCTCTCCATTTTTCACTCCACAACTTTGAAGTTGAACAGCAATGCTTTGAGCTTGGCGATCAAGTTCCCCATAAGTGAGATGAGAGCCTTCAACCTCTCCATCAATCAGAAAAGAATAGGCTTTCTGCTGAGGTTGCTTTTGCGCTCTCCAACGCAGAAGTTCGATCAACGTGGAGAACTTAACTGGTAGCTCGAAAAAGTGTTTGCCCATTTGTACACCTACTGATGGTGGAGTAAAGGTCATCCATGACTAAGACTCTTCAGTTGCGCTCTGCTCGAAGTTTAAAATTCATTTTCAACTGTCTCAAAACCTCCCACCATACGTATATGCGTACTTTGTGGTTAGCCGCTCCCTGTCTGGGTACTGGGAGTACAGACGCCCTCTATGGGCGTCTCTACGGACTGGGAAAACATTCCAAAATATGTCTAGGTCTTTATTGCCCCGGACATAATTTTCGTCTTGATTACCCAATCCCCAATCCCTTTTACGTTGATAACTGAAATTTTTGAGACAACACAAAAGAGATTTTCTATTTAAGGATGATGAAAACCTATTTTTGGGTGACAAAGATATTAGAAATATTCCAAGTAACGAAAATTTTTGGCATTCCTTATGTTGCCGTTATTGTTAATGATGAGCATTGATATTATTATTTGGTAGAAAAAACTGCAAAAGCAGATATGGAAACTTTTTTAGCTTTTCAGAAATTCTGTTATTAACCATATTACAGATTTTTTGTGTTTAGCAACTCAATATAAAAAAACATTATCAAAAAGAAACAATGTTTTTTTTTAATTTATATAAACACAGTATGACTGATAACGACCTAAATGGACGCCAGGAAAAACTCAAGCCTGAGAAAACTCAACAGAAAATATCGCTTTTTACTAACACTTATTCAAAGTAACGCTAAGTTTGACATCCTGTCTTTTGACATAAATAGCTCCCTCATTCATAATATCTAGAGCTTTTCTGCAACTCGAAGATCATTGATACACAAGCACAGTCTTCGCTCAATCGTCAATTGATTGAGCATGGGGAACTTGAAGCCGATGTGTGTCAATTGTGAATAAATTCATAAACTGTAATTTTCAAGACTCCAGAAAGTTTTTGCCAATCCCCACAGCAGAAAAAACCTATTTTTTCTCCAATGTTGTGGGTGCAATCTGCCATTTATGTGTGAGGAAGTAGGTGAAACAACGGAAATTATCCTTTTGGATGTGGGTGTATGCGACTGTATCAGTCTTAGTTGCTTCAGAGGCGCGTGCTGATGTTGTGAAAGTGACTGCTGTGCCACTTAAACAACAGGCAACAAAAGCAAAAATACCCATCACAGACATTCCCCAACTTCGTGATATTCCGCGTCCTTACACTAGTGTCAAGGACTGGCTAGCGCAGGAAAATCAGCAGAATCAGGTTATACAAGTGACAGAGGTGCGCCTGAACGCAACTGCTAGCGGTGTGGAAGTCATATTACAAACTCCGATATCAGATAAACTACAAACCACAATCAAAAGTGAGGGGAACACCTTTACCGCTATAATTCGTAACGCTCAACTACGTTTACCATCAGGCAATGCCTTCCGCTCTGAAAAACCTGCTGTTGGAATTACTGAAATCACAGTGACGAATCAGGATACAAATAGTATCCTGGTGACGGTGATTGGTGAGGTGGCTGTGCCTACTGTTGAGCTGTTTGACAGCGATCAAGGTCTGATTTTCGGCGTAAAACCAGCTGCACCCTCTACACAGCAACCGCAGCAACCGCAAAAGCCACAGACGGATCAGCCAAGTAGTCAAACACCGCCAACTCAACCATCGGCTTCTGATAAAGAACCGATTGAACTAGTTGTGACGGGTGAACAAGAAGGATACAGTGTACCTGATGCCACAACTGCAACGCGGCTCAATGTACCATTACGTGATATTCCCCAATCGATTCAAGTCATTCCGCGTCAGGTGATTGAAGACCGGAATGTTGTGCGTCTTTCGGAATTGGCAGATAACGTTAGTGGCGTACAACCAGAACGGGGATATGGGGGATTGTCTTCATTAGGGTTTCGAGTGCGTGGGTTTCTCACCAATTTTGAGACTTTACGCAATGGCTTTCCAGATTACGGTTACTTTAGTCCGCGAGATGTAGCCAATATTGAGAGGTTGGAAATTCTCAAAGGTCCGGCGGCGGTGCTTTATGGCGGTAGTCCAACACAGTATGCAGGTGGAAGTGCCGTTATTAACACAACTACGAAAAAGCCGCTTGCACAACCATACTACAATCTAAACTTTACTTATGGAAGTTACAATTTTCTGCGACCCACTCTAGATTTTAGTGGACCGCTGACAGACAATAAATCAGTTCTGTATCGTTTGAACGTTGCCTATGAACAAGCTGATAGTTTCCGTGATTTTGTAGAGTATGACAGCTTTTTTATCTCGCCTGTGGTAGAGGTGAATATAAGCGATCGCACCAAACTCACCTTAGAATACGAACACCAAAAATACAACTATGTTTTTGATAATGGTTTTCCCATTGAGCCAGAGGTTCTGCAACTTCCGCGCAGTCGGTTTTTAGGAGAACCTAACTTTGCCGATGGTGAAGTGACACTTAACTCGTTTACGTATAACTTTGAACACCAATTTAGCAACAACTGGAAATTCCGCCAAGGATTTAATTTTCTCAATGCTAATTTGAACGATGCAAAGCAGGTATCTCCTGGTTCTTTGCGAGATGACCGCCGGACATTAGACCGTTTTTTCTATGCTTCCGATGAAGAACACGAAAATATCACCCTCCAAAATGAAATCTCTGGCAAATTTTCTACTGGTTTTATTCGCCATAATGTGCTATTTGGGGTAGATTTAGCCCGAAATTTATTTAACTACATTATTGCTCCCGATTTGGAACTACCAATAGATATTTTTAACCCACAATATGGTGGAACTCCTATACCTGTGGAAGGTGCTTCTCCCTTTGGTCGAAAAATCGTCTCCGAGAATATCGGCATTTTTGTACAGGATTTTATTGAACTTCTGCCGAGTGTCAAACTGTTGTTGGGTGGTCGTTTAGACTTTAATGACTACAGCACTGAAGACCGTGTGCGTGGAGAGATACTCAACGAGCAATCAAAGACTCGTTTTTCGCCACGAGTGGGGATTGTGTATCAGCCGAGTGATACCACTTCGCTCTACTTCAATTGGTCAAATGGTTTTTCTCCCCAATTTCAGGCGCGGAGTCGGACAGAGGAAGAATTTGAGCCGCAAACGACTGAGCAATTTGAGGTGGGGGTTAAACAGAATTTTCTCGACGATAAGCTTTCTGCAACTTTGGCATTCTTTCAAATTACCAAGCAGAATGTACTGACACCAGACCCAGTAGACTCCAGATTCAGTACCCAAACAGGAGAACAACGCAGCCGAGGTATTGAATTAGATATTGCAGGCGAAATATTACCAGGTTGGAAAGTGATTGCCAACTATGCTTACATTGATGCCAAAGTGACGAAAGACAATGTGATTCCTGTAGGAGACAGATTATTTGGTGTCCCAGAACATAGCGCTGGATTGTGGACAACTTATGAACTGCAACGTGGTAGTTTGCAGGGGTTAGGATTTGGTGTTGGGGTATATTTTGTCGGTGAGCAAGAAGTAGATTTACCGAATCCTACATTTAAACTCCCAAGTTACGTGCGATCTGATGCTACGATCTTCTATCGGCGGCAAAATTATCGATTTGCGATCAACTTAAAGAATATTTCTAACATCAAGTATTATGAGGTTGATGGGTACAGTATCGACCCTGCGCCACCGTTTACGGTGTTGGGAACAGCGTCAATTGAGTTTTGATTCCCGAAGCATTCAAACGAGAGTTGTGTGTGAGTAAATTACGACGTTACCGTATCTCGATAAGTAAACCCTTTGTGGCAGTCTTAGCAGTGTTGATGCTGGGAATGGTTTCAGGGTGTGAAACAAATGTTGTTAAATCAACTGATACTGCCTCTCAAGCAGCAAAATACACACCAGTTACACTTAAGAACTGTGACCTGACGATTACCTACAAACAACCACCACAACGCGCTGTCACGATGATGCAATCTGCAACGGAGGTCATGCTGGCGCTGGGTTTAGAAAAGCACATGGTCGGTACAGCTTACCTGGATAATCCGATTTTGCCAGAGTATCAACAGGCATATTCCAAAATTCCAGTTTTAGCGCAGAAATACCCGTCACAGGAAGTTTTTTTGGGGGTGGAACCAGATTTTGTGTTCTCCACTGAGGAAAGTGCTTTTGCCAAAGAAGCACTTGGGTCACGGGAAGAGTTGCTCAAATTAGGTATTTCCTCTTATTTACTGCCCATTGAATGCGATCGCTCAGAACTTAGACCATCACGTGTCACGATGGAGAATTTATATCAGGAAATACAGGAGATTGGGCGGATTTTTGGAGTAGAAGAAAGGGCAGAAAAGTTAATTGCTCAACTGCAAGAACAATTGCAAGAAACTCAGCAAAAGCTAGCAAAGGTGACAAACCGCAAGCGCATCTTCTGGTATGACTCGGAAAACCCTCCTGTGACTGCTTCTAGCTGGGGAATGCCCAATCATATTATTGAACTAGCAGGTGGAGAAAATATCTTCAAAGATATCCAGAAAAAAGAAGCATGGGTGAAAGTTAATTGGGAAGATGTCGTTGCACGTCAACCCGATGTGATTGTTCTCATCGATGCTAGCTGGTCACCAGCCCAGGAGAAGCGGCGGTTGCTTAAATCTAACCCTGCTTACTCGCAGCTCAAAGCAGTGCAACAAGATAAATTCGTTGTTTTAGGCTTCAGCTACACGATGCCAGGAATTAGGAATGTCGCAGGGGTGAGACAATTAGCAGAGGCTTTGTACCCAGAGAGGTTTGAGTGATCGACACGAGACGCAGGGATGGAAACAGCAACTACTAACTCATGATTAATCCAACACCAAAGCACCTGAAAAAAAACAAGGAGCAACGCTACAAACTGCTAATGGTGGCAATGGTTGTGATGTTGTTGATTTCTATGACATTGGCGGTGATGATTGGACCTGTGCCTATTTCCCCTTTGAGGGTATGGCAGATAGCTTTATCCCAAATGTTTCCAAAGGTAACAGGAGACTGGACGCAAGCACAAGTTCAAATTGTCTGGCTGATTCGCTTTCCGCGTGTGCTGTTGGCTTTTTTTGTGGGTGCTGGGCTATCAGTGGTAGGTGTCACTATGCAAGCACTGGTGCGAAATCCCCTGGCTGACCCCTTTATTCTCGGTATTTCCTCTGGTGCATCCGTAGGTGCTGTTTTAGCAATCCTGTTCGGTGTGTTCTCATTTTTTGGTGTGTATGCACTCTCGGTTGGGGCTTTTCTTGGGGCGCTGTTGGCATTCTTTGTTGTTTTCTTTTTAGCACAACGGCAAGGACGCATCTCAGCTACTCGGTTAGTCTTGGCTGGGGTCGCGATGTCTTATTTATTTTCTGCGGTGACGAGTTTCTTGACCATCAAAAGTGGGACAGGGGAAGCCGCACGACGGGTATTATTTTGGTTGTTAGGTGGGCTATCAGGTACAAAGTGGACTGATTTAACCTTACCGATGATTGCATTATTACTAGGGTTAGGATATTTGTTATTGCAAGCGCGATCGCTGAATGCACTCCTCATTGGTGAAGAAACAGCTCGGACTTTGGGAACTGACACCGATAATTTCCGCAAGCAGTTATTTTTAGTGACATCGCTGTTAACAGGTGTAATAGTTGCTGTCAGTGGTGTTATTGGCTTCGTTGGGCTAATGATTCCTCACAGCGTCCGTTTCCTCATCGGTTCAGACCATCGCCGCGTGTTACCTGTGAGTTTGCTACTGGGGGGAATTTTCCTGATTTGGGCAGATGTATTGGCACGGACTTTGGTTGCTCCAGAAGAAATTCCTGTCGGTATAATCACGGCACTGTTTGGTGCTCCCTTTTTCATCTGGTTGATGCAAGGTCAAGGGGGTGGGCGATGAATTTAGAGGTGAAACACCTATCCTGGAGTATTGAGGGAAAACAGATTTTACATGACATCAATTTGGAAGTTTCGCCAGGGGAGTTTGTTGGACTGATTGGTCCTAATGGCAGTGGTAAGTCAACTTTACTCAGATGTATTTATCGTGTCCTCAAACCAGATACTGGGGTGATTACCCTCAATGGTAAGAATATCTGGCACTTGAGTTCCCGTGAAATGGCAACTGCTACCGCAGTTGTTTTGCAGGAAACGTCTACTGAATTTGACTTTACTGTTGAAGAGATAGTGTTGATGGGGCGTAATCCCCATCAAGGGTTATTTGACCGCGAAACAGAACTAGACCGCTCCTTAGTCTTTGATGCTATGAAGCAGGTGGGAATGGATGGCTTTGCAGAACGTAGTTTTGCTTCCCTTTCTGGTGGAGAAAAACAGCGGGTGTTGATTGCACGAGCGATCGCCCAACAAGCAGGCTTTTTGATTCTCGATGAGCCAACAAATCACCTCGATATTCGCTACCAGTTAGAACTCTTAGAACTCGTAAAGCGGCTAGGTATAACAACCCTCGCTGCCTTACATGATTTGAACCTTGCAGCTACTTACTGCGATCGCATCTACGTTCTCAAGGGGGGAACCATAGCCGCCTCAGGAAAGCCGGAATCGCTACTGCAACCGATGCTTATCTATGATGTATTTGGGGTGGGGTCTGTTGTGGAACAGGACTCGTGCACAGGTAAGTTGCGTATCAGCTTTTTTCTGAAAGACACTTAAGAAATGCTTGGATGTCCTAGGTCACTACTCACATCCTTGCTAGAGCGATCGCAGTCATACTTTAACAGTGAACAGTACCAGCCGCAGTTATGAGTTAAATACGAGTGGTCGCGCGTCCCCCACCATACGCCTGACTGACTGATAACTGATAACTGATAACTGATAACTGATTTAAATGGGTTGTTTTGTCTTTCTCTACTAACGCTATTAGTGATACTACTGTATTATGTCTACTAACGCAATTGGTGAAATCGGTGATGAATTTAATGATTATTGACAAAAGCTTAATTGCGTCTATTCGATGGAATAAAGAACTAGGTTTAAAGCTAAAATACTTGCGTGGCAACGAGTCCATGCAATCTTTTGCGAAACGGGCTAGCTGTGCTTATCAATTGATTCAGCATTTAGAACGTGGAGAATATCCGCAAAACAAGTGGAAGAAATTCGCCGCCTACTATCTCTTTGGAAAAACTAGAAGCTATATGCCAAGCGCTTTCTATCACTGTCGAGGATTTTTTGGGATGTCCGTTGGTGAAAATGCCCCAAAAAATTAGAGAAACCGCTTGATTATTACTATTTACGTTAGTAATATGAGACATAACAAAAGACGACCGCTTGCCCTAAGAAAGTTTGCGATTGCCCTTGTTAACCACTTGTTACTCCCCACCGCTACCGCGTCATCAGTTTGTGAGTGTCAAATAATCTGTTACTCGACAAGAAGACAACTCCTTACTGCCCTACAGATGAAGTTGGAGAATTCAATTTAATTGCCTGTGGTGTTTCTCGTACCTCCCACTGGCACCGTTTTTCATTCGGTTGGTTGTAATTAATCGCCATTGTAAAACTGCGGGATTGGACGCTGTTGTTGCGGAAATTTACAACAGCCTTAATATAGTTTCCTCCTGCAAGCCCCGTCCATTGCAACGCATTACCCGAAGACTGATCGGGAACCAAGCGCACTTTATACCTCACCCACTCTGGAGAGTCACCAGGACGGACAAACAGCAAATCATCAACAATGTCTGCTGTCCGTTCCAGCAAATCGGCGGAGATAAAGCTACAACTGTTAGGAGTGTCTCCTTTAACTAACGCTAAGTAGGGACGGTCAAACGAAGACTCTGCTTGTTGGGATTGAACTCTCTGGTTAGAGAACAGGATTAAGGTAATAGGAAGTATCAAGAAAACAGCTTTTCTCATAGTTCAAAATCTAACTAAATGTGGGGTAGGGAGTAGCAGAGTTTGCTTTCAAGTAATCTCTGCTTCATTCAGTTACAGATGAAAAAATTCATGCACCAGAAATTGTGGTGTTGTTCTAGCTTTTACAGATTCGTCAAAGCCTCAACTTGGCTCCCCTTGCAATAACAAGGGAAGGGCGATGAGAAAGACTACCTTGAATTTCAACGTGCTACTTTACCTGTTGCAAATATTTATTAGGGCAGCCTATTCCTAACAGCCTAAATGATGCTGTTTTATTAAACGTGTACCATAGGAACAAGTTGACCTGCTCTACAGACAGAGTTCTAATCAAGTCAATCTGTAGTCTTCAATACATCTTGTTTTTGATTTTACAAGCATGAACAATAGACTATCCGTGGTTTGTTGCATCACGCCTACAACTATGCCAGCAATGCAGAACAATTGAATTATTTAACTAATTTGGCGTAATTCCCAACCGCTCTATAGCCTGATGTGTTTTATATATAAGGATTTGGTATACTTTATATAAGTTATTTATATAGATTTTAAGTTTTATTTACAGGCTTTAGAGGATATTCTAAAAACTATATGTCATTAATTCATGACATTTGTGAGGTTGCTAAATTTTTTCAATTTGCACGCGATTAATGTATGTGAATTTTGTACTAGTAGAAACGCTGATTGGTGGGGTAGATGTACCAATGGAATAGCAGGTTAGAAACCTACGTTGTAGATTTAGCCTGTTTACAAATTTGAGGTATTTCTTTGTCCACTGAAGTTGTCATTGCTTCCCTTGTTCATTTGTAAATTTGAGGGTTGGCTAGGACACAGTATTATGCAGGCATTTTTCCCAACTTGATGCCTGTTTGTTTTGATTGCTATGGAGAATTATGAAAGGCTATTTACCTAAAGGGCGAATTCATTACACCTATCTATCCAGATTGAATTATAAAAACGTTCAGTTGAAATGCAAGAATTACTGGTTCAAGATACGCGGGACTAAGCGTTCAGTTCCTCTAGATAAACCCCATCACAGACATATCTTTTGGAGTTGGTTCGGTAGTTTTTTGGGAATATCAGCAACGGCTTACCTCTCGGTGAAAATGAATTCTCCTCTGCTGATGGCTCCCTTTGGTGCCACGAGCGTATTGATCTTTGGTGTACCTGACAGTCCCTTGGCTCAACCGCGTAATGTAATTGGCGGTAATTTCGTGGCTGCTTTAGTGAGCCTGACTATTCTACATCTTTTTGGTTCGGAACCCTGGGCGATGGGAATGGCAGTGGCGACAGCGATTGGGATGATGCAGCTTACTGGAACTTTGCATCCCCCTTCGGGAGCAGTTGCATTAGTTGTGATGATGACGAAAGCACCCTGGCAATTTCTACTAACTCCTGCACTTGAAGGTTCTATTATTCTGGTACTTTGCGCTGTAGTTTTCAATAATCTTGCACACGAGAGAACTTATCCCAAGTACTGGCTTTGACCTCATCAGAACGAATCTCTATCAGAGATTGAAACTCCTCTCAAAGGGTGGGCATTACCCACCCTACAATTTATCTTTCCAAGTCCGCGACTTCCTTAGGCACACCAGCAGTCAACACTTCATGACCTGTCGCTGTCACCAAAACATCATCCTCAATCCGAATCCCAATACCAACCCAACGCGGGTCTGTCTGTGGCTGGTCTTCAGCGAGCTTGGTATCTGGCACAATATAAAGTCCCGGTTCTACAGTTAGCACTTGACCTGGTTGTAGAATCTGCGGTTTATCTTCACCGTGCTGATACACACCCACATCATGAACATCTAAACCTAGCCAATGACCAGTACGGTGCATATAATATGGCTTGTATTTCTCTTCCTCAATGAGCTTGTCAATTTCACCCTTGAGGATGCCAAGTTCGACTAAGCCTTCTGTGAGGACGCGGACGGCAGTATCATGAATGAGTTTGTAGGGATTGCCTGGTTGCACTTGGGCTATGGCTTGCTTTTGTGCTTCCAAAACAAGCTCGTACAGCGTCTTTTGTTCTGGCGTAAATTTACCTCCCACTGGCCAGGTACGCGTGATATCAGAGTTGTAGTAACCATAAGCACAACCAGCATCAATCAGCAGCAATTCTTTGTCCTGTATTTGCCGATTGTTTTCAATGTAATGCAGAACACACGCATTCACTCCAGAAGCCACAATTGAGGGGTAAGCTGGTCCATTCGCACCCCGGAGGCGAAAGATATGTTCGATTTCTGCTTGAATTTCGTACTCGTAACGTCCGGGTTGCGTAAACTCCATTGCGTGATTGTGTGCTTCAACTGCAATATCAGCAGCTTTGCGCATCAACTCCAATTCTGATTGACTTTTAATGAGTCTCATGCTATGTAGAATAGGACCCGTATCTTCAATGGCAATTGGTCCTGTACCCCGCTTGGGATAAGTCCGCATCAAACGCTGCCAAAGGTTGAGGATTTTGTCGTTGAAAGTGCGATCGCGTCCCAGATGATAGTAAATGCGATCGGCTTTTTCCAAATACTGGGGCAACTTTTCATCTAGTTCGGTAATCGGGTAAGCTTCGTCTGCACCATACACTTGTTTTGCCGCTTCTACCCCACAGCGATAACCACTCCAGACTTCCTGCTCCCTATCCTTAGGTTGTACAAACAGCACAAACCGATGTTCTGGGTGTGATGGTGCTAAAACTGCTACTGCTTGCGCTTCGTTAAACCCTGTCAAATAGTAGAAATCGCTATCTTGGCGAAAAGCGTATTCGACATCGTTGTGCATCACCGCTGTTGGCGCACTGCGAAAGATTGCAGTACCATTCCCAATTTTTGACATCAATTGCTCACGGCGCTGCCGATATTCTGCCTGCATAATTCTTTGCGTGTTTTTTTATTACCTATTCTCTCAAAAGTATAGATTTCTGAGTAAAATCTGCGCTTCTTGAAATCAAAAATCATTATTACTATACTTTTGATAGATTTTCTCTGATAAGATAAAAAGGATGATTATGGTTATTTTACCAATCAACCAAATCCGACAAGAAGTTATACTATCTACTGACGGGGTCTCTACCTAAGTATTATTTCTCTATCAAAACATATAGCTTGTACTAATTCGTACAAGTTTGTTTGAGTTGAGCGGCTCAAACATGTTCCCTAGTCAGGCTAGAGATGACAATGGCTAAATTTCCTATAATTGAATACGGGCAACTGACTGATACCAAGGTCAAAACGATATATCAAGAAATCCAGGTTGAACTTGGGTTTGGTATAGTACCAAATCTATTTAAATCAATGGCAATCAATCCTGATGTGCTGGAAGCGAACTGGAAGAAATTTCGCGCTACAGTTCTAAAAGGAGATGTTCCACGCACACTCAAGGAAATGCTGGGAATTGCCATTTCCCAGGCACATCGCAGTGATTATGCATTGAATGTCCACTTGCATGGATTATCATCCTTGGGGATGAGTGAGGAAGTTTTAAAAACCTTGGTGTCAGATTTTGCAGCCTGTCCGCTTCCTCAGCGTGAAAAAGCAGTGATCAGCTTTGGCTTGAAAGCGGCTACTGAACCCCATGAACTGACGAGTAAAGATTACCAACACCTGTATAACCTAGGTTTGGACGATTCTGAAATATTTGAGATTGTTGCCACAGCAGACTTATTTACGAGTATAAATCGATATACTGACGCGATTGGGCTCGAAATTGATACATTATGACTTTTATCCCTGCCTTTATTGGTAGTAGGCTGGACGAACAGGATTATCAACAACTGTTGGTTCTTTCCCGTCGCCTGCTTGCTGAGGCGCAAGCGCTTTCCAGTCGTATTGCTGCTGTTAATGAAATTGCGATCGCAATGAATCGTTCGCTGAAGCTAGATGAGATTTTGCAGGTAGTGGGCAAACAAGCAAAATGGTTGTTAGACTTCGAGCATTGTAGTGTTTGCCTATGCAACACTAACAATTCTTGGCGTGTAGTGAGGCTGTTTGGTCCTACTGTCGAATTTGACTTTTTTGATCTGACAAACATGGGTGCAGTTGGTATAAGCCTGAAAACAGGTCAAGTTCAACTCATTCAGGAAAATTCTGCAAGCGGTTTTCTTAGCCAGTATCAATCGCAGGTAATCATTCCTTTAGAAAGCGATCATCAGGTGATTGGTACTATCAACTTTGCCACAAGAGCACCAAACATCTACACTCAAGAAGATGTACGGATTGGCTATTTACTAGCCGTGCAATTATCAGCAGCCATTCGTAATGCTCAACGTTTTGAAGAGTTAAATCGGTTGTATCTTCAATTAGAAGAAGAAAAACGCAAGACTGACCAATTGCTTTTAAATATACTACCAACAGATATTGCTTCTGAACTCAAGCAAAGTGGTACAGTTCAGCCCGTTTATTATGAATGTGCCTCTGTTCTGTTTACAGACTTCAGGAATTTTACCAAGTTATCAGAACAGCTGACCCCACAAGAACTGGTTGATGAACTCGATTACTGTTTTTCTTGCTTTGACCAGTTTATAGAAGCACATAATTTGGAAAAATTGAAAACAATTGGTGACAGTTATATGTGTGCTGGAGGAATTCCTACTTCTAACAAAACCCATGCCATTGATGCTGTACTCGCTGCTATCAACATTCGCACCTTTATGGAATGGCGCAAAAAAGAGAAGCAGCTTTTGAACCAACCATACTGGGACATTCGTATTGGTATCCACTCAGGACCATTATTAGCAGGTGTGATTGGACACAAAAAGTTTGCTTACGATGTTTGGGGCGACACTGTTAACACCGCTTCCGGGATGGAATCGTCTGGTGTTTCTGGAAGCATTAATATTTCCCAAGCAACTTATGAGTTAATTAAAGATTTTTTTGCTGTTCAATATCGAGGAAAAATTACTGCTAAAAATAAGGGTAAAATCGATATGTATCTTGTGGATGGTATTAAAGATAGCCTGGCTTTAGATCCAACTGGTCTATTACCAAATCAAGAATTTAATCAACTGTATTTTGCTATCCAATCAGGTGCAAAAACACTATAAGTCAACGTACTTGAGAACTGGAGGATATCTTTTTCAAAAATCCTCTAAAACATCAATATGAAAAATTACTCGTAACTCATATATTCTGTAGAACCCAAAAATTATTAATGCAAATTAAATATAATTTGAAAATTCTGTTGCTTGTATGAGTTAGAATGTTTGTAAGAGTTTCTCCAATTGTACTGTCAATTACAGCTATTTTCAGCTAATTGAACCACAGATTTTTGTAGGGGCACAGGCTAGCCTTTGCCCCTACCCGTGGTTTATTTACTTGAAAACTGCTGTAAAGTGAACAAGTTGCAGTAAGCTATAATCGCGCAAATAGCCCCTACTTACAAGCTACTTTGTGGTGATGAAGATATGAAAGAGATTCTAAATAGAATTGAAACATGGTTTAATGAGCATCTGCCAAAAATGTTGGCAGACTTGAACCCTGGAGCTACTGAAAGCGAAATTGAGTATGCCGAAAATAGAATAGGAGTGCAGCTACCAATTTCATTTAGAGAATTTTATAAGTGGCATAATGGTCAGAAGGGTAATAGTACCGGACTTTTTTACGGTTTTTCATTTCTTTCTTTGGAGGGAATATTTGAGCAATGGAAATGTTGGTCAGACATAATTGATGATGATGACACAATAAATGAGGAAATTGGCGGTAGATCTCATATACCCGGAAAAGTAAAAGAAATGTATATAAATAAAAAGTGGATTCCATTTACTTACGATGGGAGTGGAAACCACTTAGGTATAGATTTCGATCCAGGAGAGAAGGGTACAGTAGGGCAAGTTATAAATTTTGGGACTGATGAGGACGTTAAATTTGTTTTAGCAGATGATTTTCAGACATTTCTAAATTGGTGGATGACTCAGCTTGAATCAGGAAACTATAGAGTTGATAACGAAGGCTGGGGGAGTTTTGAGACTATGGAACCTGAGACAAAACATTACCTTGATTATTTGAAAATTATTTATCAAGGACATCTTTGATGTGCTTCATTCTTGTTTATCGCAGGTGTTAGATGTCGATAGAAGTTACCATATTGCTATATATTAATACAGAAACCCAACCATCTTCAAGATGATTCTGACGAGGTTGATGGTGAGCTACCCAAGCCATCGCTGTTTTCTAACAATGCATTAGTCGTATTTACAACAAGCTGCGCCGCTCCTGTTAAAAAGTTGCGATCGAGAGTTGCTGGTACATCGCTCGGTTGGTGGTAGTGAGGAGTCCGTAAATTTGCGGTATCCGTTACCAGCACTGCACCGACTCCTTGATACCAAAATGGAGCGTGATCACTGCGTAGAGTATCAGGTGTTAATAAACCTTTGAGGGGGATTGGCAGTGTTAACACAGGTGGGATTGATTCAATTGTACCCTTGCTACTCTCCTTATTAAAAGAAATTGGAGGAAGCATCTGTGAATTTTGAAAAGCATGAAGCAGTGGCAAATGTTCCGTATCACCCACCACCGCCAAAAAATCACCTTTATCACTGGGTGGAGTCACTGGTAAACCGGTGGGGTATTTCTGACAACCAGGAGTGTGACAAGCATAACCCACCATATCCATGACAATCACGCCTTCCAGGTTTTCTAGATGTTTCTTGTTTGTCACAAAAGCTTTACTACCTAAAAGCCCTGCTTCCTCCTTGTCAAAAAACGCGAGTTGCAATGTTCTAGGAGTGGGACGCGAACCAAGATGTCGGGCAATTTCCAGCACCACAGCCACACCACTAGCATTGTCATCTGCACCAGGAGAGATATAAACACTGTCGTAATGAGCTCCGACTAGAATTGCTCCTGCATTTTTATCTGTCCCCGGTTTTTCGGCAAAGATGTTGACACCATCTTCAAACTTCTCTAACTGAGGTTTCCAGCCGAATTTTTTCAGTTCGGTTGTGATGTAAGCGCGAGTCCGCGATCGCTCGGCTGGGGTATGGCGTGTAAAATTTAACCTTTGAACATGGGCAAAAAGCTGCTCACCAGAAACTTGTAAGGAAGTAGGGATAGGAGGACGCAAAGACGTGGGGAAATTTTTTGTCTCCGTATCTTTGCCTCTGGTTGTCTTTACATTCCCTTTTGATGTGTTTGCGTCTTGATTTGCAGTGAGGGAATTGTCAACTCTAATACTGTAAATGACTGACTCCCCATGCTGCTTAACAAACACGCTCGTGACAACTACAGCAACTGTTGTCAGCAGTAACAAAAGTACCAGCCAAAACCGTTTTTTCACATCTCTCATCAAAATCCCCTCATCTGGTTATCCCCTTGTCACCTTCGTGTATTCCTGACATAGGATAGCGCAAACGCCAAGTTTGACACCGTGTCTTTTGACAGAACAAGTCACTTGATATAAAGTTCCCATGAAACTTTCAAACTTAGAGCAATGCTCCAAAGACTTTTCTTCGCATCTACTGCATTAATTTGCTTGACAGTACTGGGGAACATGACAATAGCCCGAGGTGATACTCCACATACTAATGGGACAAGTCATCATCATAAGACAATGGAAATTGCTCCTGGTCAACCTGTACCCTCAGTTAACTTAGTTGTGCATCCAGATACTAAGAAAGGATGGAATTTGGAGGTAAAAGTTACTAACTTTAGCTTCGCACTCCTAAGTGTCAATACAGCCGCTAAACCTGGAGAAGGTCACGCTCATCTTTATGTCAATGGACAAAAAATTGCCAGATTGTATGGGAATTGGTACTATCTAGAAGATTTGCCACCTGGTAAAAACCGGATTACTGTTAGTTTAAATAGTAACAGTCATGAAGGTTTAGTTTCTAACGGAAAAGCCATTCAAGATACAACAATTATAGAAGTTCCTACAAAAAGTACTCAGAAATATTAGAGATAATTAAGTCAAAAAAGCATCATTATAAGAAAAAGCATAGTATTTTTAATGAGTTATATTCATTATTAATTTTTTCTTCTTAATTGTTGTCATTTATTTAATTTTTAATGACTGATGCTACATTTGTTGCTCATCATGGCTCTGGGGTTCTTAGGAAGTTTTGGACATTGCTTTGGGATGTGTGGACCTTTGGCGGTGGCGTTTTCCCTGTCTCATAAGCAGGATTCCCATTGGCGACAGCAATTGCAGTTTCACGCACTCCTGAACTTGGGGCGAATGTTAAGCTATGTTCTCGTGGGTGCTGGTATTGGGGCATTGGGTTCAGTGTTGCTTGCCAGTGGACAAATGGCGGGAATTGGTAGCCAATTACGCCAATGGATAGCAATTATGACTGGCGTTCTGCTGATTTGGTTTGGCATTGGACAAATAAAACCCGACTTTCTGCCTCAAATTCCATTACTACACCCTCTGGTGCAAGCTCGTCTACACAACTCTCTCAGTCAGGGAATGATAAAGCTTTCTCTACAAAACAGGTGGTGGACACCAGCGCTTTTGGGTATGACTTGGGGTTTAATGCCCTGTGGTTTTTTGTATGCTGCCCAAATTAAAGCTGCGGAAACTGGCAATTCGTGGATGGGTGCTGCAACAATGCTGGCTTTTGGCTTAGGAACTCTGCCTACAATGTTAGGTGTAGGAGTGTCTACATCGTTGGTCAGTAAAGACAGGCGCAGTCAATTGTTTCGCTTGGGTGGTTGGGTCACTCTCACCATCGGCGTGCTAACGCTGCTGCGGACTGGTGACACAATGGTAGATTACACTGGGCACGCTGCGTTAATCTGTTTAATCCTGGCGCTTGTTGCTCGCCCCATCAGCAGCTTGTGGACAGCACCTTTGCGTTACCGTCGTGCGTTGGGAGTAGGCGCTTTTGTGCTGTCTTGTGCTCACACCACTCATATGATGGAACATTCCCTGCAATGGAATTTTGCAGCTTTCTTTTTCTTACCGCCAGAGTATCAGTTGGGCATGGCTTTGGGTGCTGTAGCACTGGTATTAATGACTCCCGCAGCCCTCACCAGTTTTGATTCCTTGCAGAAGTCATTGGGCAAGCGCTGGCGATTCATTCATCTATTCAGCGTACCCGCTTTGCTGTTAAGCTCCATTCATGCTGTGATTATTGGCTCCCACTACTTAGGTTCTTTTCAATCTGGCTGGGGAAATAAATTAGCAGCAGTGCTTCTGGGATTTGTGACTTCGCTTGTGTTGCTGGTGCGTTGGCGCTTTTTTTGGTCAATGTTATCTTTACAGAAATTTTATGTTCCCCCAAAAAAGACGTAACCCCACCCCTAACCCCTCCCCGCAAGCGAGGAGGGGAAAAAGTACTCCCCCCTCTTTCCACCCCTCCCCGCAAGCGAGAAGGGGAAAAAGTACTCCCCCCTCTCTGCTTGCCCAGAGGGGGGTTAGGGGGGTGAGGTTGTTTCAATCGATAATATTACTAGGAATTTTAGTAATATTCACAACAAACACTCCTGTCGCCTCTGCCCATAAAGTAACCACTGCAGCAGATGTCGGTGCGACTTTACATCTAGAACCAAATGATAACCCCCGTGCTGGGGAAGCGACAAAAACTTGGTTTGCCCTGACTCGTAAAGGTGGAAAAGCTATCGCTTTGGCAGAGTGTAATTGTCAATTAGTTGTTTACGCTGAACCTCACTCACCTAAGGAACCACCACTCCTTGAACCACCCTTACAACCTGTTGCTGCTGAACGGTATCAAGGCATACCTGGTACTGAAATTACCTTTCCCAGACCAGGAGCTTATCAGCTACAGCTGAGTGGCAAACCAAAAGACGGAAGGAGTTTTCAGCCATTTGAGTTAAAGTTTGCGGTGACTGTAGCAGCTGGTTCAGTGTCAACAGAATTACCAGTAAATGTACAAAATGTCAATCAAAATCTAGAAAACGTAACAGAGGGGCAAACACAGGGAATACCACTTTGGGCGATCGCCCTCTCAGGTCTTTTAGCAGTGGGTGTGTTCTTCGGGGTATTGCGAATGGTCAAGAGGAGATGAGGGAGATGAGGGAGATGGGGGAGATGGGGGAGATGAGGGAGAAATTACCTCCTCATCCTCCTCATCCTCCTCATCCTCCTCATCCTCCTCATCCTCCTCATC